>NZ_JAYSFE010000005.1:0-74112 GCF_041913585.1 Allostella sp. | reverse complement strand
ACCCGGTAGCGGTGGATGCCGACGCCCCAGCCGCGGTCCGACTTCTCGACCCGGCCGCCCATGGCGTCGGCCAGGATCTGGTGGCCGAAGCAGATGCCGACGACCGGCACCCGGTCCGCCACCGCGCGGCGCAGGAAGTCCTTGAGCGGGCGCATCCACGGCAGGTCGTCATAGACGCCGTGGCGCGAGCCGGTGACGATCCAGCCGTCCTCGGCCGTCGTCGCCTCGGGGAAGACGCCGTCGAGCACGGGATAGACCGCGACCGACGATCCCGGCTCGGCGCCCTGGAGCAGGCGCTCCATCATCGGGCCGAAGCCGTCGTGCCGGTCGGCCATGTCGGGCGGCACGCGGCCGGCTTCGAGAACGCCAATGCGCATCGGGATGCTCCAGGGAGGACGGGCCGGGAGGCGGCCCCCTTCCATATCGCCCCACGGGCCCCGACCGCAATTCCCGCGGGGTGGCGCACCGCGCGAGGCGCGGCTATCGTCCCGCGCCCGCCCCCCGGCAACATCCGAGGAGGGTGCCAGAAACGGAAGGAACCGCCCATGCTCCGCCGCAGCATCGCTGCCGCCGCCCTCGTCGCCGGCTTCGCCGGGGCGGCCGCCGCGGCCGATTTCCCCTCCCGCGACATCCGCTTCCTCTGCGGCTTCTCGGCCGGCGGCAGCTGCGACCTCGTCAGCCGCATGTTCGCCGAGAAGCTGGGGCCGATCTTCGGCCAGAACGTCGTCGTCGAGAACAAGACCGGCGCGTCCGGCATGATCGCCCTGACCGAGGTCTCGCGCGGGGCGCCGGACGGCCATCTCGTCACCCTGTCGACGATGGCCAACCACACCGTCCTGCCGCAGATGCCGGGGGTGAAGCTGGCGATCGACCCGAACCGGGACGTGACGCCGATCGCCAGCCTCGCCAACGTCTACAACATGCTGATCGCCAGCCCCCAGGCCCCCTTCCAGACGGTGCCGGAGCTGATCCGGTATGCCAAGGCGAACCCCGGCAAGCTGACCTACGCCTCGGTCGGCAACGGCTCGAGCCAGCATCTCGCGGGCGCCCTCTTCCAGCGCCTGACCGGCACCGAGATGCTGCACGTCCCCTATCGCGGCGGCGCCAACGCGCTGGTCGACATCACCGCCGGCCGCACCGACCTCATGTTCGGCAACATGCCGGAGTTCCTCGGCCAGATCGCCGGCAAGGGCGTGCGCGCCATCGCCTTCGGCGCCGCCCAGGCGAGCCCCCTCTTCCCCGACCTGCCGCTGGTCAGCCAGACGGTGCCGGAGTTCAAGATCGGCAACTGGTTCGGCCTCGTCGGCCCGGCCAAGCTGCCGCCGGAGATCGTGGCGAAGTGGGTGGCGGCGCTGGAGAAGGTCGCGGCCGATCCCGACTTCCAGCAGCGCATGGCGAAGAACGGGCTCGAGATCATCGTCGGCCCGCCGGCCCGCCTGGAAGGGCTGGTCAAGACCGACCTCGCGCGCTGGGGCGAGGTCATCCGCGGCGCCAACATCCGCGCCGAGTAGGCGAAGGCGGAAGGTCCCCCCGGCGATGAAGATCACCGACGTCACCCTCGCCCTCTTCGACTGGGAGGGCATCCCGAGCCTCAGCTACGGCGCGCACGCGGCCCAGAACACGGGCCGCAGCCGCCTCGGTCTCCTCACCATCCGCACCGACGAGGGGGTCGAGGGGCACGGCTTCCTCGGCTCGGCGACCAACCCCGCCGACAGCGAGGCGAACTCGCTGATCCGCGTCCTCAAGCCGCGGATCCTGGGCCAGGACCCGCTCGACCGCGAGAAGCTGAACCACCTCATGTGGGCGCGCGTCCGCCAGACGACGACGCGGGCGATCGGCGTCATCGACGTCGCGCTGTGGGACATCGCCGGCAAGGTCGCGGGCCTGCCCATCCACAAGCTGATGGGCTCCTATCGCGACCGGGTGCCGGCCTATGCCTCCTCCGAGGTGCTGCCGTCGGCCGCCGCCTATGCCGAGCAGGCGGTCCAGGTCCAGGAGGCCGGCTGGGCCGCCTACAAGATCCACCCGCCGCAGCGCCTCCGGGACGACATCGCCGCCTGCGAGGCGGTGCGCCGGGCGGTCGGCGACGACTACACGGTGATGCTCGATTCGACCTGGGGCTACGACTACCCGACGGCGCTGCGCGTCGGCCGGGCGGTGGAGGAGATGAACTACTACTGGTACGAGGACCCGCTCGCCGACCAGGACGTCTACAACTACGTCAAGCTGCGCCAGGCGCTGCGCATCCCGATCATGGCGACCGAGTACCCGCTGGCCGGGCTCGATTCCTACGCCGTCTGGCTGACCGAGCGGGCGACCGACTACCTGCGCGGCGACGTCGCGGTGAAGGGCGGCATCACCACCGTGCTGAAGACCGCCCATCTCGCCGAGGCGTTCCGCATGAACTACGAGATCCACCACGGCGGCAACTCGCTCAACAACCTCGCCAACCTCCACGTCACCATGGCGCTCCGGAACTGCGAGTTCTTCGAGGTGCTGCTGCCGGAGGCGGCGCAGAAGTACGGCATGGCGGAGGACATCGCCGTCGGCCCCGACGGCATGGTGGCGGCGCCGACGAAGCCCGGCCTCGGCGGCGCCATCGACTTCGACCTGATCCGCCGCAAGACCGCGCACCTCCTGTCGTGAGGGGCCGCGCCCCCTACTGGGTGATCGTCGCCACCGCCGTCTGGCGGCCGCTGAGGAGGTGGCGGAGACCGTCCAGAACGAGTTGCGGCGACGGCCGCCAGGCGTCGCGCGTCAGGATGCAGACCTTGGTCTGGAACGGGTTCCAGTCGCGGGCGTAGCGCGCCGGGATGCCCTGCTCGGCCTTCATCCAGACGACGTGTGGGCAGCCGCAGAGCGCGGCCAGGTGCATCGGCCCGGACGACGGGCCGATGGCGCAGCGCGCCCGGGCCAGGAGGGCGCACTGCTGGTCGAGCGGCAGGTGGCGGCAGTCGACGGCGCCCTCGGGCACGATCGCCAGTTCCGGCCGGCCGATGGCGGCGACCGAGAAGCGCCGGGCGAGCCCGCCGCACAGCCGGTTCCAGTCGTCGGCCGGCCAGTTGCGCTGTGCCTTCTCGTCCTCCGGGCCGGCGAAGGCCGGGATCGCCCGGGCGTGGACCACGAGGTCGAAGGTGCGCTCGGGCGCGACGTCGAGGCCGAGGCGGCGGTACTCCCACTCCGCCTCCCGGACCCAGCCGACGGCGTCGCGGTTGCGCCGGATCGCGAACGCGTCCGCGCCCGGATAGCGGGCATGGATCGCGCCGTCATAGGGCCGGCCGCCGGTGCATTCGTAGCCCTGGGTGTGCCAGGTGCCGGGCGACCAGGGCTCGAACCGGTCGCAGAAGTCGCGATAGAGATACTCCATCTCCGGCCGGCTGATCGCCACCGTGCGGTCGTAGCCGCGCGAGCGGTGGCGGATATGCGCCTGCCAGCCCATCAGTTCCCAGCCGAACTCGCCGACGAACGGCCCGGCGACCAGTGTCCGCATCCCGACTCCCCGACAATGGCCGATCATAGCGGGCGGCGACGCGGTCGCGCTGGTCTTCCGGGCCCGCCCGTGTTCCACTCGCCGGACCCTGAATTCCGGCGTTTCGGAGTCCGTCCCGTGTCGGCCCGCTTCTTCGTCGCATGGCTGTTCGCCTGTCTGCTGGCCGCCGGTGGCGGCCGGGCCGGTGAACTGCCGGCCGTGGGCGAGGTCCACCGTTCGACCGTCTTCGTGCTCGGCAAGCCGGTGCCGCTGCCGCCCGGCGACTGGACGGTGATCGGCCAGGGCTACGGCCCGGTCGCCGGCCCGTCGCCCGGCGCCTATGGCGCCATCGGCGGCGTCGTCCTGGCGCAGCAGCGGGACGGACTGGTCGACGGTCTGGTGATCGCGCACGCCAACCTGCTGCCGGTCGAGGGCGGCTGGGGGCCGGCCGCGGAGTGCCGGCGCCTCGATGCCGTCTACGCCACCGGCGTCGCCGCCAGGGGCCCCAACGTCGCCTGCGGCTACGTCCTCGTCCTGCCGGCCCGGGACGTGTCGATCGCCCGCCTGCCCGCCTGGGGCGCCGGCCGGGCCGAGGCGCTTCGGCGCGGCTGGCGGATCCCGGGAGCGCTGGCCGTGGCCGGGCTCCGGGTCGGCGACCGCCGCGACGTCGTCGACGTGCGCTACGCCTGGGCGGCCACGGCGGCGCCGACCGCCGTCCCCCGCCTGGAGCGGGCCTCGCTGGTCGAGGCGGCGGCGGAGCCGGCGCGCATCCGCGCCTCGGCGCTCGCCTCCTGGATGCTGCGCGCGCTGGCCGAACTGCGCAGCCGCATCGAGGACCCGCTGGCGCCGATCGCCGACCTGCCGCCGCTGGGCGCGGCGGCCCGCATCGCCGGCCCGCCCCCTGGCGCCAGCCGCTGGCACCGGCGGGTCGGCAGCCTGCTCGCCAACCGCGTCGTCCACGCCGCGCTCGCGGCCGGGGCCGGCCTCGTCGTCACCGGCAGCGCCTACACGGCCGGCCTCGTCGCCGCCCTCCAGACCGCGGTCGGCGGCACCCTCGGCAAGATGGTCGAGTTCGGCTGGGAGTGGGAGGCCCCGCGCCCGCCGATGCAGTTCGGCCTCGATCCCCGGACGCCGACGGGCTAGGAGCCGTGGGCGTGCCCTTCCTGCTCCGCCTCCTCGCCGTCGTCCTGGCGCTGGCCCTGCCGGCCGCGCCCGCGCTTGCCGAAGCCGGCGACGAGGCGGCGGCGCGCGGCGTCGTCGAACTCGCCGGCAAGCTGGTGCCGCTGCCGCCCGGCGAGTGGGTCGCCGTCGCCGACACGGTCGAACGGCGGGACGGCGACGGCTACGCGACGCGGGTGCTGGTCCGCATCGCCGGCAATGTCGCCGACGCGCTGGTGATCGCCCGCGCCAACCTCGCGAGCCGACCCGCCCCGCTCGCCGCCCCGTCCGAGTGCAGCCGCACCGACCTGCACCTCGCCCACGTCGCCTACGACACGCCCGTCGACGGGCTCTGCCTCTTCGTCAACCATGTCGTGCTCGGCGACGAGGTGCCGGGGCCGGTCGCCTGGCTGATGGCGCGCGAGCGGCTGGCGCGGCTCGGCGTCGCGCTCACCGACACCTGGCTCACCGTCGGCATCCGCGCCCGGACGGTGAGCCACGCCGTCGACCTCCACTACTACTTCGCCCCGCCCGACCATCTGGCCGCGCTGCCCTCGCGCGGCTGGGCCGACAGCCGCTGGGCGCCCGAGCGGATCCAGGCGGATGCCGACCGCCGTGCCTCGCTCCGCCGCCTCACGGTCTGGGCCGTCTGGGCGCGCGAAGCGGTCGAGCAGGGCCTGCGCGGCCAGGTTCCCGACCGCGCCCTGCCACCCTCGCCCTGGGACGGCCCGGACCTCGCGCGCCGCCTGACCGAGCGCCGGGTCGAACAGGTCGACGCGCTCCTCGCCCGCGGCCTCATCGGCGCCGAGGAACACCGGCGCCAGCGCGCCCTGCTGGCGCGGGTCGAGTTCGACCCGGACGGTTCGGCGGAGCCCCTGTGGCGCGACCGCCTGTGGCAGGATCTCTCGCAGCGGCTGGCGTCGGTCGCCGAATCGCTCGGCATCTCCTATCTCGTGCTCGGCAGCCTGTGGCCGTCGGTGGGTTTCGCGGTGCTGCTCGACATGATGGCCCCGGTCGGAACCTATCTGCAGGAATGGATGTGGCCCACGGCCGACGCCCGCCCGGCGCCCCGGGCGCCGGCCGATTTCGGCGAGATCGGCCACAGCGGCTGAGGCGGTGGAAGGGGATCGCGGGACGTGGAGCGGACGGTGGATGGACGCAGGGTCGGCCTGGTGCCGGTCGAGGAGATGGCACGGCTGAGCGGCCTCGAGTTCCTGACCCGGATCGTCGCCGGGGAATTGCCGGCCCCGCCGATGGCGGCGACGCTCGGCTTCGCCCTGGTCGCGGTCGAGCGCGGGCGCGGGGCGATGGCGGGCCATACGGGGCGAAGCGCCACACACCA
Organism: Allostella sp.; assembly: GCF_041913585.1. NCBI lineage: Bacteria > Pseudomonadati > Pseudomonadota > Alphaproteobacteria > Rhodospirillales > Allostellaceae > Allostella > Allostella sp. The sequence continues at coordinate 68,143 of NZ_JAYSFE010000005.1, read as the reverse complement.
CTACAACCCGCTCGGGACCGTGCATGGCGGGCTCGCCATGACGCTGCTCGATTCGTGCATCGGCTGCGCCGTCCAGACGGTGCTGGCAGCCGGCCTCGGCTACACCAGCGTCGAGACCAAGGTGAACTTCACCCGCGCCATCGGCCGCGACGGCGGGCCGCTCCTCGCCGAGGGGCGGATCGTCAGCGAGGGGCGGCGCATCTGCACCGCCGAAGGGCGCCTCGTCGGCGCCGAGGACGGGCGGCTCTATGCCCACGGCACCGGCACCTGCCTCGTCTTTCCGATCGGCGGCGCCTGACGGCCGGTGCTCGACGCCGCCCTGCAACCGATCGTCCTCCGCATCGTCGGCCCGCCGGGGCGCCGTCTCGCCGCGGCCGGGGTGCCGGCCGACGCGGTCACGATCGCCGGCTTCGCGGTCGGGCTCGCCGTGCTGCCGCTGCTGGCGGCGGGCGCCTTCGCCTGGGCGCTGGCGGCGATCCTCGCCAACCGCGCCCTCGACGGGCTGGACGGGGCCGTCGCCCGCGCCGCCGGGCCGACCGAACGCGGCGCCTTCCTCGACATCGCGCTCGACTTCCTCTTCTACGCCGCCGTCCCCCTCGGCTTCGCCCTCGCCGCCCCGCCGGCGAACGCGCTGCCGGCCGCGTTCCTGCTCTTCGCCTTCGTCGGCACCGGCTCGAGCTTCCTCGCCTTCGCCGCCCTCGCCGCGCGCCGCGGGCTGGTCGAGACGAGGCTCGCGGGCAAGGGCATCCGCTACCTCGGCGGCCTGACGGAGGGCACCGAGACGATCCTCTGCTTCGTCGCCATGTGCCTGTGGCCCGACGCCTTCCCGGCATTGGCCTGGGGCTTCGGCGGGCTCTGCCTGGTGACCACCGCGACGCGCTGGTGGACCGGCTGGCGCGCCCTGGGCGGCGCCGTTCCCCCGGCCGCCCTGGGGGGTGGACGGCAGCGGGCGCGGCGCGGATGATGCATCATCTTCCGTCGACTGCCGCCCTCCCGAGGACCCCACCCATGGATTCGATCACTCCGACGATGCCCGGCCAGGCCGAGGCGCTGGCGCTGCGCTACGGCCCCGACGCGGTGCCGCCGGCCGGCCCGTGGAGCGACGCGATCGCGCTCCTCCTCGGCCACCGCTCGGTGCGCGCCTACCGGCCGGACGCGCCGCCCGCCGGGACGCTGGAGACGCTGGTCGCCGCCGCCCAGTCCGCGGCCACCAGTTCCAACCTGCAGACCTGGTCGGTCGTCGCCGTCTCCGATCCGGCGGTGCGCGCCCAGCTCGCCACGATCGCCGGCGGCCAGAAGCACATCGAGCAGTGCCCGCTCTTCCTCGTCTGGCTCGCCGACCTGTCGCGGCTCGGCCGCATCGCCGACGCCGAGGGACGGACCCTGGAGGGGCTGCCCTATCTCGAGACCTTCCTGGTCGCCTCGATCGACGCCGCGCTGGCCGCCCAGAACGCCGTCGTCGCGGCGGAGTCGCTCGGCCTCTCCACGGTCTATATCGGCGCGCTGCGCAACGACGTCGAAGCCGTCGCCCGGCTGCTGCGGCTGCCGCCGGGCGCCGCCGGAGTCTTCGGCCTCTGCGTCGGCTATGCCGAGCCGGCGGCGACCGGCGAAGTGAAGCCCCGACTGCCGCAATCGGCCGTGCTCCATCGCGAGACCTACGGGATCGGCGACGAGCGCGCCCAGCGCGCCGCCTATGACGGGCTCATGGGTGCCTTTTCGCGGCGCAACGAGATGCAGGCCGACACCTGGACCGAGCGGGTCCTCGCCCGCATCGCCAGCATCCGGTCGCTGCGCGGGCGCGACCGCCTGAAGCCGGCCCTGCGCGCGCTGGGATTCCCGCTGCGGTAGCGGCCGCTTCCCCGCCCGCCGGGGCGGGTCTAATCTCGGCGCCGATGGAGGCTCGCCCATGACCGTCCGCATCCGTCCGCTCACCCCCCATGTCGGCGCCGAGGTCGAGGGCATCGACATGCGCCGGCCGCTCGCTCCCGACGAGGTCGCGGCGATCGAGGCCGGCATGGACCGGCACGCCGTCCTCGTCTTCCACGACCAGGACGTGACCGACGAGCAGCAGGTCGCGTTCAGCACCAATTTCGGCGCGCTCGAACTGGCGATCGGCGGCAACGTCACCAAGGACGCCGACCGGCGCCTCGACGTGAAGCTGGCCGACATCTCCAACCTCGACCGCGACAACCGGCTGCTGGAGCGCGACGACCGCCGCCGGATGTTCAATCTCGGCAACCGGCTCTGGCACTCCGACAGCTCGTTCCGCGCGGTCCCGGCGAAATACTCGCTGCTGTCGGCCCGGCGCATCCCCTCGGCCGGCGGCAATACCGAGTTCGCCGACATGCGCGCCGCCTACGACGCGCTCGACGACCGGACCAAGGCCGAGGTCGAGGACCTGGTGTGCGAGCACTCGCTGATCTTTTCCCGCGGCCTGCTCGGCTTCACCGAGCTCAGCGAGGAGGAGAAGCGGACCTTCCGACCGGTCCGACAGCGCCTGGTCCGGACCCATCCGGTGACCGGCCGCAAGTCCCTCTTCCTGTCCTCGCACATCGGGACCATCGTCGGCTGGCCGGTGCCGGAGGCGCGCTGCTTCATCCGCGACCTGATCGAGCACGCGACCCGGCGCGAGTTCGTCTACGCCCATGTCTGGCGCCAGCACGACCTCGTGATGTGGGACAACCGGCAGACCATGCACCGGGCCCGCCCCTTCGACGAGACCCGCGAGGCGCGCGACATGCGCCGGACCACCATCGCCGGCGACGCGCCGACGGTAGCCCAGGAAGCCGCCTGAGGCGGCCTCTCCAGACGAGCCAGACGAGGAACATCGACGCATGATCTACGAGTTGCGGGTCTACCACTGCATGCCGGGCCGGCTGCCGGCGCTGCTCAAGCGCTTCGATACCATCACGCTCAAGAAGTGGGAGCAGCACGGCATCCGCCAGGCCGGCTTCTGGACGGTGCTGGTCGGCGAGAACAACCAGGACCTGTTCTATCTCCTGGCCTGGGAATCGCTGGCCGAGCGCGAGGCCAAGTGGAACGCCTTCCAGTCGGACCCGGAATGGCTCGCCGCCCGCGCCGAGACCGAGAAGGACGGCCCGATCGTCGCCTCGATCAGCAACAGCTTCCTGCAGCCGACCAGCTTCTCGTCGGTGAAGTAGCCGCGTCCGGGCCGCCGGGGTCCTGCCCCGGCGGCTACAGCCCGGCGAGGGCGACCTTCGCCGCTTCCTGGATGTGGTGCAGCGAGACCGCGTAGGCGGCGTCGGCGTCGCGGCGCTTGATCGCGGCCATCAGGTCATGGATCTCGCGGATACTCTCCGCGGCGCGGGACGGGGACGACAGCGTCACCCGCCGCAGCATGGTGATGCGGTCGTTGAGCGACCGCAGCAGCGAGCGCAGCACGTTGTTGCCGGTGCCGGCGATCAGCACGTCGTAGAAGACCTGCTTGGCGGCCAGGATCTGCGCCACGTCGACGGTGGCGTAGGCGGCGGCCAGCGTCTCGACCGCCGCCTCCAGCTCCGCCACCTGCGCGTCGGTCGCACACTCGACGAAGAGCCGCGCCGCCAGCGCCTCCAGTGCCGCCCGCACCTGGTAGACGCTGGCCGCGTCCGCTGCGGTCAGCCGCTTCACCAGCGGGCCGCGGTTGGGGATGATCTCGATCAGCCCCTCGCTCTCCAGTTCGCGCAGCGCCTCGCGCACCGACGGCCGGCTCACCCCCAGGAGTTCGCACAGGTCCTTCTCGATCAGGCGCTGGCCCGGCGCGAAGCGGCCGCTGGTGATCGCCTCGCGCAGCACCTTGGCCACCTGGCGGCGCACCGGCGCGGCGACGCTGGCGACCCGCATCGACAGGTCGGGCGAATGGGCGGATCGGATGGGATTCGACATCGAAGCGGAACTCGGGGCGTCCTGGCGGCTCACTCAGGTCTGCATGCCCCAGCGGCGGACCGTCCGCTGCTCCAGGGCACGGAAGACGAAATTGTCGACCACCAGCCCGAAGATGATGACCATCAGCAGGCCGGCGAACACATTGGGTATATCCAGCAGGTTCTTGCTTTGGAAGATGTACCAGCCGAGGCCGCCGCCGCTGGAACTGACGCCGAACACCAGTTCGGCGGCGATCAGGGTGCGCCAGGCGAAGGCCCAGCCGATCTTGAGGCCGGTCAGGATGCTGGGCAGCGCGCCCGGAATGAGGATGCGGGTGACGTAGGCGAGCCGCGACAGGCCGTAGTTCTGCCCGACCATGCGCCAGGTCGTGCTGACCGACCGGAAGCCGGCATGGGTGTTGAGCGCGACCGACCACAGTACGGCATGGATCAGCACGAAGATGACGCTGCCGTCGCCGAGCCCGAACCACACCATGGCGAGCGGCAGCAGCGCGATCGACGGCAGCGGATTGAACATCGCCGTCAGCGTGTCGAGCAGATCGGCGCCGATCCGGGTGGCGGTGGCAAACGCGGTCGCCACGGCGGCGAGCAGCAGCCCCAGGGCATAGCCCTTCAGCAGCATCTCGATCGAGCGGCCGGCGACCGCGAGCAGTTCCGTCGAGCGGATGCCGGCGACGAAGGCGCCGGCCGTCTCGGTGAAGGTCGGGAACAGCAGCGAGTTGCCGACCCAGCGCGCATAGGCCTCCCAGATGCCCGCCAGCGCCAGCAGCAGCAGGCCCTTGCGCACCGCGCCGATGTCGAACACCCGCTGCCAGACGCCGAGCGGCTGCGCGACGACGCCGAACCCGGCCGGAACCTCGCTGGCGATGAAGTCGGGCCGGTCCGGACCCGACGGGCCGGCGTCACGCATGGGCGCTGCTCCGCTCCAGGGGTTGCTCGCCGAACAGGAGGTGCTCGATCCGTGCCGAGAGCGTCCGCCCGTCCAGGCCCACCGCGTCGACGCCGGCGCTGCCGAGTTCCGCCCGCACCCGGCCCGGGTGCGGCGTCAGCAGCAGGATGCGGTTGCCGATCCGTACCGCCTCCGGGATCGAATGGGTGACGAAGAGCAGGGTGACCCTGGTTTCCTCCCAGAGCTGCAGGAGTTCCTCCTGCATCCGCCCGCGGGTGAGCGCGTCGAGCGCGGCGAAGGGCTCGTCCATGAGCAGGATCTCGGGCTCCATCGCCATGCCGCGGGCGATCGCGACGCGTTGCTTCATCCCGCCCGACAGCATGTGCGGGTAGCTGTCGGCGAACTTCGACAGGTGGACCTTGGCGATGTAGTGCTCGGCACGCTCGACCGCCTCGCGGCCCTTCAGCCGGCCGCTGGCGGTGAGCGCGAAGAGCACGTTGTCCTTCACCGTCTTCCACGGCAGCAGCTGGTCGAATTCCTGGAAGACCAGCACCCGGTCGGGCCCGGGGCGGAGGATGGGCCGGCCCGCCAGCGTCATCGTCCCCTCGACCGGCTGGATGAAGCCGCCGACCGCCTTCAGCAAGGTCGACTTCCCGCAACCCGACGGCCCCAGGATGACGTAGCGGTCGGACTGGCGGACCTGGAAGCTGACGCGGTAGGTCGCCGTCACCAGATGCTCGCGGGTGCGGTACTGGAGCGTCAGCCCCTCGACCGCCAGCAGCGGCGCCGGGCTCGCCGGTTCCATCGTTCGGGAGCCTAGTTGCCGCCGGCGACGTCCGGTCCGTCGAAGAAGAGGTCGCCGATCCCCGCCGGCTTGTTCTTCAGCGACCCGATCTCGTGCATGAAGTTGGCGTACTTCATCACGTTTTCGGGCCTCGGCGTGTACTTGGTCCGGGGATTGTTCAGGATCGCCACCAACTCGGCCACGTCCCAGCCCTTGCCGCCCATCGACTTCAGCAGCACGGCGGCGGCGGCGTTCTTGTCCTCGCCGATCATCTCCTGCGAGCGCTTGAGGGCCTTGCGGACGGCGCCGAAGACCTTGGGGTTCTCCGCCTGGAACTTGCTGGTGGTCGACATCTGGGTGAAGGTCGTCGACCCGCCCATGACGTCGTCGGAATTCATCAGCGTCTTGATGCCGGGCTCCTTCAGTTCGCGCGCGTCGAAGGGCGCCGACGCCCAGTGCCCGACGATGTTGCCGCTGCCGGAGACGAGCGCGATCACCGCGTCCGGATGCGTCATGGTCACGGTGAAGGGATCGAAGCGGAAGACCTGGTCCCGGCCGTACTTCTGCAGCGCGTACATCTGCATGATGATCGACGGGATCGACACCTTGACCGCGGTGACCGCGATCTTCTGCGCGCCGGTGATCTCGTCGAGCGACTTCAGCTTGGATTCGATGGCGTTGAGGTGCATCGGCATCGAGCTGATCGCCGCCACCGACTTCACCCCGACATTGGCGCGGGTGCGGTCCCAGAGGATGAGGAAGGCCGGCGGGCCGGCCGAGATGAAGTGGGCCGACCCCGACAGCAGCGCGTCGTTCATCACCGCCGGGCCGCCGATGTTCGACCAGTTCACGGTGACCTTGACGCCCGCCTCCTCGGCAAACTTCTCGATCAGCTTGTGCTCCTGCATCATGTGCAGCGGCAGGAAGCCGAAGCCGCCGGCGCCGAGCGGGATCTTGAGCTCGCTGACCTCGGCCGAGGCCGCCATCGGCGCGACGGCGACCGCGGCTGCGGCGACCAGTGCCTTCCAGTTCTTCATGGGGTCTCCTCCTCTGTCGGCCGGCCGCTGCCGGTCCTCCTTGTGGTTCGCCTACGCCCGCCCGCCGGGCACGCAGTGCCCGATCAGCGTCCGGACGTCGTCGAGTTCGGCGACGCCCCAGCAGGCGGCGATCGCGGCCTCGGTCTCGGCCGGCGGGATCACCGTCGTCTGATCGCGGAACTTGGCTTCGAGCTGGGCATCGCTCAGCGGCCGCGCGAGGTTGCCCAGCGACTGCTCCAGCTTCATGCCGACGGTGCGCCCGTCCTTCAGGCGGACGGAGACCACGACATTGTCCTCTCCCACCGCCGGGTCGCCGATCGCCGTCGTCGCCTCGCGCAGACGCTGCAGCGCCCGGTCGGCGACCGCCTCGTCGGTGAACTCGGCGAGCCCGCCCTTGCCGCGCCCGAGCCCGATGGCCGCGGCGTGGTAGATCGAGAATTTGCCCTCGAGCCCGACCGAGATCGCCTTCTTGTCGCAGAGGTCCTTGACCAGGGGCGCCACCCGCAGCTCCACCGCCTCGACCTGATCGGCCGTCAGGCCGTTGCGCTCACGGACCTGGATGCAGGCGTCGATCGTCGGGTGGATGACGATGCCGCAGGGGAACGGCTTGTAGGTGTTGACCCGGAGGTCGAAGTCCTGGCCGAGCCCGTCGACGATCCGGGCGAGGTCGTAGCTGGCGGCGGTGACGGCGGCGAAGCCGCGCGGCGCCTCCAGCGGCAGGCGACCGGTGGTGAAGCCCTTCTCGGCAAGGAGGGCCGCCATGTAGCCGCTCTGGGCCGAGCGGCCCGGATGGAACGACTTGCCCATCGAGCCGAACATCTCGCGGATGCCGGCCGCCTGGGTGGCGGCGAGGCCGATGGCGTAGGTCATGCGCTCGGCGTCGAGGCCGAGCAGCCGGCCGACGGCGACGGCGGCCCCGAAGACCCCGATCGAGCCGGTGCTGTGCCAGCCCGCCTCGTAGTGCGCGGGATAGGTCGCGTTGCCGATCCGCGCCACCACCTCGAAGCCGAGGATGAAGGCGTGCAGGAAGTCCGCCCCCGACACGCGGTTCTGCGAGGCATAGGCGAAGAGCGCCGAGGCGACCGGCGAGCTCGCATGGATGTAGTTGCCCGGCATCGTGTCGTCGTAGTCGTGGACGTGCGAACTGATGCCGTTCAGCAGCGAGGCCAGCAGCGGATCGAAGCGCTCGCGCCGGCCGAGCACGGCTGCCGTCGGCGGGCCGGCATAGGCGCCGAGCGCCGCCATGGTGATGTCCATCGCCGGATGGTCCGCCCCGCCGAGCGCGCAGCCGACGATGTTGAGGAGCGCGCGCTTCGCCTCGTGCCGCACGTCCGCCGGGATGTCCTCGAAGCGGCTCCCGCGAACGTACTCCACCAACCGACCCGTGACCGTCATGTGCCGAAACCCCTCCCGATATGGCCGGCGCGGCGGGCCCCCTCGCCCGACGGCGCCCGCTTCCTATTCCTTCTCGTGCAGTTCGAGGCCGGCCAGCGTCTCGCTCAGCCGGGCGACCGCCGTGTGGTCCGCATCGGGCCCCAGCATCGCCGCGGCGCCGGCCCAGAGTTCGCGGCAGAGCGCCGCGAACGGCGCGTTGACGCCGCCCGAGCGCGCGACCTCCATGGCGATCGACAGGTCCTTCACCATCAGCGCGATCGGGAATCCCGAATCGAAGCCGCGCGACAGGACGTACTGCCGGAATTTCTTCTGGGTGCTGTTGTTGACGCCGGTCGAGACGTTGAGGATGTCGACCATGGTTCCGGGGGCGATGCCGAACCGGGCGCCGATCAGCAGCGCCTCGATCCCGATCAGGAAGCCGCCCGCGGACACGAGGTTGTTGAGCGCCTTCATGGCGTGGCCGCTGCCGGTGCCCCCGGTGCGGATGACCGAGCCCATCGTCGCCAGCAGCGCCGCCTGGCGGTCGATGTCGGCGTCCTCGCCGCCGGCCATGATGGTGAGCTGGCCCGTCCGCGCCCGCGGCACGCCGCCCGACACCGGCGCGTCGAAGAGGGTGACGCCGCGCCCGGCCAGGGCGGCGGCGAAGCGGACGGTCTCGTCCGGAACCCCGGACGTCATGTCGATGACGACGGCACCGGGGCGGAGCGCATCGGCCATGCCGTCGTCGGCGAACAGCACCCGCTCGACGACGGCGCTGGTCGGCAGGATCGTCAGCACGACATCGGCGGCGGCGCCGAGTTCGGCCGGCGAGCCCATCCGCCTGCCGCCGACCTCGGCGACGAAGCGATCGACCTGCTCGCGGCGGATGTCGTAGGCGCCGACGTCGTAGCCCGCCGCGACGAGGCGGGCCGCCATCGGCCATCCCATCGCGCCGATGCCGACGAAGCCGACGCTCGGCCTGGACGCCGCGGTCATCGGAGCGAGACGGCGCGCGCCGGCGGCCGGGCGGCACTGTGCAGGAACTGGAATCCGGGGCGATCACGCATCGGCGGCATCTCCGGCCGTCGCCGGCGTGCGGGATCACGCGCCGGCGACGACAGAAATGTCATCCCGTAAGATTGTCTGTCAATAGGCCGGTCGGCTCGTGGCCGACCGGCGGCGGACGACTATCCTTTCACCGCCCCGGCCGACAGGCCCTGCACGACATACTTCTGCAGCAGCATCACCAGCACCACCGAGGGCAGCAGCGCCAGGAGGCAGATCGCCATCAGCAGGTTGAAGAACACGTGCACGTCGCCGACGAGACTGGCGATGACGACCGGCAGGGTCATGAACTCGCGCCGGGAGTTCAGGATCATGGTGATGAGCAGATCCTGCCAGGAGATGATGAAGATGATGGCGCCGCAGGACGAGAGGCCGGGCGTGCTGAGCGGCAGGACGATGCGCACGAAGGCGCCGAAGCGCGAACAGCCGTCGATGCGCGCCGCCTCCTCCAGTTCGTGGGATATCGTCTCGAAGTAGGGGGCGAGGATCAGGATCGCGTAGGGCAGGAGGAAGCCCGTCTGGGCGATGATGACGCCCCACAGCGAGTTGAGCATCCCGACGGAGCGGAAGACGACGTAGAGCGGGATCATCAGCACGATGATCGGCACGAAGCGCGCCGCGACGTTGACCTGCAGCAGCCACATGGTCCAGCGCACCCGGAGCCGGGCGATGCTGTAGGCGCTGAGCGAGCCGAGCACCAGGGTCAGCAGGGTGACGCTGACCGCGACGATCAGGCTGTTGAGCGCCGCATTGTAGAAGACCTTGATGTTGTCGGGCAGGTAGGTCGCCTGCTCGAAGACCCTTCCCTTCTGCTCGCCCTGGGTCAGGATGACGCGGAAATTGTCGAACGTGTACTCGGGCGGCAGGATCGCCCGCGTGTCCGCCTGCAGGGTCTTCTCCGACTGCACCGAGCCGATGACGACGGCAGCGATCGGGAACAGCAGGAAGGCGATGACCGCGAGGTTGGCGAGATGCAGCCACATCCGCCCGAGCAGCGTCGGCCGGAACATCAGGTCGTCCTCCGGTAGATCAGCTTGACGTAGACGATGGCGAAGAGCCCGACGATGAGGGCCAGCACATAGGCCGAGGCGGCCCCCATCCCGATGTTGAAGGGCGGGGCGAACGAGACCTTGTAGCCGTACCAGGCCGAGACCCAGGTGGCGTCTCCGGGCCCGCCCTGCGTGATCGCCAGCACCTCCTCGAAGACCGCGAAGGCGAACGAGGTCCGCAGGATCAGGATGACGACGATGATCGGCCGCAGCAGCGGCAGGGTGACGTGCCAGAAGCGCCGCCACGCCGACGCGCCGTCGACCGCCGCCGCCTCGTAGAGTTCGCGGTTGATCCCCTGGAGCGCCGCGTAGACGAGCAGGACCGCGAAGGGCAGCGTGCGCCAGATGTAGGGAATGGCGACGGCGATGAGGGCGGTATCGGCGTCGCCGGCCCAGTTGACCGGCTCCGAGATCAGGCCGGTCGTCAGCAGCACGCGGTTCAGGAAGCCGAACTTGAAATTGTAGATGAAGGACCAGATCAGGCCGTTGGCGATCGGCGGCACCGCATAGGGCAGCAGCATCAGGAAGCGCGTCACGCGTGAGGTCCAGACGCTGGTCTGCATCAGCAGGAGCCCGATGGCGACGGCGAGCACCACCTCGACCGTGACCACGAACGCGGTGAAGGCGATCGTGTTCTTGAGCGCCAGCCAGAACAGCGGATCCTCGAAGAGGTTGGCGTAGTTCTGGAAGCCGTAGAACGGGAAGACGCCGCGCCGCATCTGGGCCAGACCGACCTGATGCAGCGACAGGTATCCGGCGTAGTAGATCGGATATGCCAGTACCGCCGCCAGGACCACCATCGACGGCAGGTTCATGAAGAAGGCGAGCCAGCGCACCGGCAGTTCGCGCTTCCAGAAGGGCCGACGGGCGGGGACGCGCCGCGCCCCCGCCTCCCCGGCCGCAAACTCCTCGGCCATACCGGCCCGCCCCCCGGCCGCCCGGCCTCAGCGCGCCTTGCGCTTGGCGTCGTCGATGCCCTTGATGAGGTTGTCGCAGCACTGGTCGGCGGTGATCTGGCCGGTCAGGCACTTCTGGACCTCGATGTTGAGCTGGTCGGTCCAGGGGAAGTGCCAGGGCTGATAGACCGAGTTGCAGACCTCGCCGATGTAGGTCGCCTTGTCCCACATGGCGAGGATCTTCTCCGGCTCGCCCCAGGGCCGCCAGCCGCTCTTGACGACGTCCGAGTTCATCACGGAGTTGTAGCCCGAGCCCAGCATCGCATCCTTGGCGAGATTGACCGCCTGGGTGTAGGCCCCGTCCTTGGTCTTGCCGCCGAGATATTGCAGCAGCTTCCAGGCCCATTCCTTGTCGCGATGGGCCGAGTTGAGGAAATAGACATGGGTGACGCCGATGGTGCGGCCGTCGCCCGGGAAGCCATGGACCTTGACCTTGCCGGCGATCGGCGACTGCGCCGGATCGTTGACGACGTTGAGGCCGTAATGGTGGTTCGGGCCGCGGTAGAGGTTGTTGCCGGCGCCGAACGCCTTGGCCGAGGTGGTGAACTGCAGCTTCAGGGACTCGGGGTCGGAGATGTCGAGCCCCTTCTCGAACGTGTTGGCCCACCACTTCAGGACCTCGCGGGCGATCGAGCCCGGCCCGAGCATGTGCTTGCCATCCTTGTCGAAGAACTTGCCGCCCTTGTTGGCGACGATCGAGTACCAGGTTCCGGGCAGCTGCTCGAGACCGACGCCCGCCACCCACAGCACGGGATAGCGGCAGAGCCCGTCCTTCTTCGCCTTGACGCAATGCTCGATGAACTCCTCGTAGGTCGCGAACGGCTTGTCGACCTTGAGCTTCTCCAGCATCGTCTCGTAGTAGTTCCACACCCAGATCGCCGAGAAATAGGGCAGGCCCATCGGCTTGCCGTCGACGACCGCGACCTCCTTGGTGAAGCCGCTGAAGTCCTTGACGTATTCCTCGATCCCGGGAAGCCCCGTCAGCGGCTCGACCATGCCCTGCTTGACGAAGGCCGGGAACGAGAAGGGGGAGGACTGGGAGACGTCGATGGCCTCGCCGCCGGCGAACATCGTCGCCAGCTTGGTCGGGTGGTCGTTGAAGGAGGAGATCGTCGACTCGACCTTCACTCCCCAGTCCTGCTCGAACTTCTGCGCGATCTTCGTGTAGATGTCGCCGTAGGTCCAGACGACGAAGTTCACCTTGTCGACCTTGCTCTTCGGCCGGTCGGCCCAGCCCTGTGCCAGGGCGCCGGGGCCCCAGGGAAGGCCCGCTCCCGCGCCCAGCGCGGCCGCACCGGCGGCGGTGCGGAGAAGTCGGCGGCGGCTCAAGCTCGAACGCAGGAACTGATCCATCGGTGCTCGTCCTTCCCTGTCTCAGGCGGTCGCCCGTGGTCCCGGGCGACGCCTCGCCTCTTACCGGACGCAATTAGAGGGCCAAGCGCGCTGCCCAGTAAATAGCCAGTAGTGGGTCAGTCTCAGGGTGGACCGGATTGCGCGAGGATTGCGGGTTCCATAGCCTCGCCGGGTACGCGATTCCAGGCGGGGGACCGGAGATGACGGCGGCACGGGAACGGATCGGCTTTGTCGGACTCGGCAACATGGGCGGGCCGATGGCGACCAACCTCGCGGCGAAGGGGCACCCGGTGACGGTGCTCGACCGGGTGCCCGAACGGGCCGCGAAGCCGGTGGCGGCCGGCGCCGCCGTTGCCGCCGACCTGGCGTCGCTGATCGCCGCCAGCGACATCGTGGTGACGATGCTGCCGGACACGCCCGACGTCGAAGGCGTGGTGCTCGGGCCCGACGGCGTGCTGGCGCGCGGCCGCCCCGGGATGCTGCATCTCGACACCAGCACCATCGCGCCCGACGCCAGCCGGGCGATGGCGGCGCGGCTCGCCCGGCGCGGCATCCGCTTCGTCGACGCCGGCGTCGGGCGCTCCCCGGCCCATGCCGAGCGTGGCGAGTCGCTGTTCATGGTCGGCGCCGAGCCCGACGACCTCGAACGCGTCCGCCCGCTGCTCGAGGCGATGGGGACCAAGATCGTCCATGCCGGGCCGCCCGGCAGCGGGATCGCCCTCAAGATCGTCAACAACTACGTCGCCATGTGCCTGTGCCAGCTCAATGCCGAGGCCTTCACGCTGGCGGCGAAGCTCGGACTGCCGGCGCGCACGCTCTTCGACACCGTCACCAGTTCGCTGTCGTCGAACGACCACCTCAAGCTCTACTGGCCGACCAAGGCGCTCGGCGGCGACATCGAGCCCGGCTTCGCGCTCGACCTCGCCTACAAGGACCTGTCGATCGGCGTCGCGGCGGCGGATGCGGTGGCGGCGCCGGCCCATGTCGGCCACGCCGCCCATGCCGCGATGGCGCGCGCCCGCACCGAACTCGGTCTCGGTCGGCGCGACGTCACCGCCCTCCTCTACGCCGCCGCAGAGGAAGCGGGGATCGCGCCGCCCCGGCTCTGAGCCGGCGGGGGCGCCCGCGATCAGCGCGGGTGGGCGGCGAGAAGGATGCGTCCGATCGCCGTCATCCGCGCGATCCCCTGCCCGACGAAGAGTTCGAGGGCGCCGCGGGCGAAGGCGCGGTCGCCCGGGCCGGCGGCGGGCACGGCCGGCATCGCCGACAGCAGCGCCCGCCCGCCGTCCGCCGCCGCCGTCCGCGTCCCCGCGATCGCCGCCTCGAGTTCGCCGCGGCGCGCCATCGGCTCGAGCCGCGTCCAGGCCAGCGCCATATAGGCCGGCCAGTGGGCGATGTGGCGGTAGAGGCTGGCCAGGATCGCCCCCTCCCCGGCCTGGCCCAGGCGGTTGAGCCGCAGCGCCAGATCGGCCGTCTCCGGCGCCACCGCCGCGAGATCGAGCAGCGCCGGCAGGGGTGCGTCCAACGGGTCCGGATCGGCCAGCCGGGGCGGCCCGGCCGGGCGTTCGCCGTCGAGATGCGCCAGCAGCGCCGAGAAGGCCAGCAGGTTCATCGCGTTGCCGCGGTCGTAGCTGGCGAGGACGGCCGCGATCGCCGCCTCGTCGCCGGCACCGATCCCGACCGCGCGGAAGGCCGCCTGCGGCCACGGCGTCGCCGCCGGAAGCGGAATGCGTGCGCCGAGCCGCGCCGCCTCCCCGGCGATCGCGCCGGAGCGATAGAGCGGCGCCAGCGTCGTCCAGGTCCAGTCGAGTGCCGCCGGCCGCGTCGCGAGATGGCGCCACACGAGATTGACCAGCGGCACGCCCAGCGTCGCCCGCAGATCGGCGAAGATGGCGGCGACGGGTCCGGTCGCCGCGGCCTCCGTCACGGCGGGCACCGGATCTCCCGCGGGAAAGCTGTACTGCGTCGTCATCCTCGTCCCCCTGCCCGGTATGGAGCCATCGCTGCGATCACCCGCGCCACCGCCACCGCGTCGTCCGCCGGCAACGGCGCGATCGGCGCCGCCGTCGCCCGCAGCGCCGCCAGCGCCTCCGGCCAGTCCCGCCCCGGGCCGCGATCGGTGAGGACGAGATCGAGGCGCCCCGAACCGACGCCCTCGGCCAGGAGCCGTCGCGGCGTGGTCGCATAGACGGCGGCGTCGAGGGTGGGGTTCTCGATGAAGGCGCTCGCGACCGCCGGCAGCGTGTCGCCGCCGGGGTCACAGTCGAGCCCGCCGAGATCGCCGCCGCCGGGCCACCCGGCGGCGACGCGCCAGCCGAAGGCCCGGCGGACCGCCTCGGCGATGCGGCGCGCGCGGCGCTCCGGCCGGCCGTCGCCCACCAGCAGCACCTGCGGCATGTGCCCGCCGCCCGCCGGGCCGCGCCGGTCGAGGAACAGCCCGCCGACGTCGCGGTCGAGCCCCGGCAGGTAGTGGGCGCCGAGATCGGGGCGCGGATTGACCTCGCAGATTCCGGCGCCGACCTCGCGCCAGGAACGGCTTATGTCCGGGCAGCGGAAGTCGATGCCGCCGGCGTCCAGTTCGAGCGCCGCCAGGGCGCGGACGGCGACGGCCCGATTGTCGGGATGGATGCGATCGGTGCTGTCGACCCGGCGCCCGCCGCCATAGCCGACGAACGGCAGCGGATGGCACTCGACCACGGCGCCCTCCGGCGGCACCGAATCGGGACGCCAGCCGCGGCTGGCGAGGAAGTCGAGGCCGACCGCGTCGAGGACGATCGGCGAGAGTTCGAAGCCGGCGCGCCAGTCGCCGCGCAGCGGATCGGAATTGGCGGCGGCGACGAGGTCCGCGATCGTCCGCCGCCCGTCGCCGGTCACGGTGGGCGCCGACCGCTCGAAGGCGGCCAGGATCTCGCCGTCGACCACCAGGACCCGATGTTCCGGGCCCGGCAGGTAGCTCTCGGCGACCACCAGTTGCCGGTTGATGCCGGCCTGGTCGATGGCGGCGGCGGCCTGGTCCGGCCGGTAGACGAAGCGCACGCCCTCCTGCCGGCGCATCGCCACCGGCTTCAGCACCAACGGGTAGCCGGCTTCCGCGCCGAAGCGGCGGACCTCGTCGGCCGTCTCCACGACGCGCTGCCGGGCCACGGGCACTCCGGCCCGCTGCAGCACCGCGTTCGCCAGATGCTTGTTGCTGGCGATCGATACCGCGATCTCCCCGGTGCGCCTCGATCCCGAAGCCGACAGCCGGACGCCGGCCCGGCCCTCGCCGACCTGGATGAGATCGCCGACGGTGCTGACGAACCGCCAGGGCAGGCCGCGCGCCACCGCGGCGGCGATGATCGGCCGCCGGGAGCCGCGCAGCACCAGCGCCGCCGCCCGCTGCACGGCCTGGAACCGGCCGCGGACCGCCGCCAACGCATCCGCGTCGTTCGCGGAGGCGCCGACGATCGCCGCCGCCAGTTCCAGGATCGGGCCCGACTGGGCCGGCAGCACGGCGGGGATCAGGACGAGCCCCGGGTCGGCATCGGCGACCGCGGTTCGTATCAGCGGCGGTTCTGGAATGCCCAGGAAGGCAGCCAGCGCGAGCGCGACCCGCTCGACGGCGGCCGCCCTGGTCGGCGGGACCGGTTCGCCCTCGAGCCCCCGAGCCCCCGGAACCAGCACCCGCCAGACGGCGGTCGCGGCCGCCCAGTCGGCCGCGCCATGGACGCCGGCCACCCGCATCGCCGCCACGGGTTCCGCGGCGAAGCGGTTGATCGCCGGATAGAGGACCGGCCGGCCGGCACGGCCGGCGACGCCGTCGGAGTCGTCCTGCATGGAGCGGGTCGCGGGCGTCGCCGCCGTGGCGACGACCTAGCCCGGAAGGCCGGCCATGTAGGCGCGGGCCGGCTCGAAGGCGCTGCGCCCGATCTCCGTCAGCCGGGCATGGGCATCGACCACGCCGAGGCCGGCCGCGAAGGCGCGCCGCCGATCGGCCCGCGCCGCGGTCGCCTTCGCCTGCTCGTCGGCGGTCAGCACCCCGGACGCGATCAGGCGGTCGAGGCAGTAGTGCATCCGCGCCAGCACATAAGTGGCATGGACGATGCCGTCGAGGGGGCGGGGATCGGTGCGCAGCGGCGAGGCATGGCGTTCCGCGTCGGCGTTCGCGACCAGCGGCGCCCCGCGGCTGAACCCGCTGAGGATGCTGTGGCCGGTCTCGTGCGCCAGCGATTCGGCGAGCGCGACGCGGTCGGGCTGCTCGGTCGCATTCAGGAGGACGGCACCCCAGGCGAGGAAGGTCGATGCGCCCTGGAACGTCTCCTCTCCGGGCGCCGGTGTGCCCCGGGCAAAGACGATCTCGCGCAGGATGGCGCGTACCTCCCCCGCCAGTTCCGGCACGCCGCGATCGAGGAGGTCGAGGCCGGCCGCACCCAGCGCGCGAGCGCGGTCCAACGCATCGGGGTCGAGCGGTGCGATCGCCAGCGGCGACGCCGGATCGTCGTCGAAGAGGCCGCGATAGCGCTCGGCCTGTCCCGCGCCGAGCGTCGCGTCGTCCAGGGTGGCGAACCGGATCCCCACCTCGGGCGCCGGCCGCGCCGCCGCGACGAGCGCTGCGACGCAGGCTTCGACCTGGTCGGGCCGATCGCCGAAGATCGCCTCGACCAGACCGGCATAGGCGACGATCAGCCCGGGTGCGGCGCGGTCCTCATCGAGGGCGGCGACGATCCGGTCGGCCGTCGCCGCGTCGATGCCGCCCTGCTCGGCGACAGCGGCCAGGACCGTCGCCAGGCTGGCCGCGAAATCCGCGCGGACCTCACGATCGAGTCGCCGGCCCCGATCCGGATCCGGTTGAAACGCAAACATGCCGTGCGGATGCGATCAGGGGTGCCGGACCGTCCGGCCCCCCGGTCGATCGGAAGGTCAGGCGACCGGAGAGGGCGGCGGCGGCGGGGGAAACTTCCCGACCTTGGCGGTGCTCCGCTTGCCGACCTTCGCAGCCGGCACCTTGCCGACCTGGGCCTTGCCGACCTGGGACTTTCCTTCCTTCGACTTGCCCGCCTTGGCGACGGAGCGGCTCGCGTCCGTCCGGCAGAAGCCGACCAGACTGGCCGTGGCGAGGCGCTCTCGGATGGCGTCGATGTTCATCGCGGTTCCTCCTCCTCGGATCCCGGCCGCTCCTTCCGATCTCGGCCAACCAGCCGGCCATCGGCAAGGGGGGCGGTCTGCGGACGTCGAAATTATCGTATCATCGAACGGCAGCGACGGAAGCCCGTTTGCTCCCGCACCACCCTCCTCTCCAGCGGACGCCCCCTGCCCGATGACCTCGACGCCCGGACCGGTTCCACAACCCCGACATGCGCCGGCCACGCTGCGCAACCGTGACGCGATTCGCTCCGTCCTGGAGCAGGTCCTCGCCGAGTGCGCGTTGCTGCTCGAGATCGCCAGCGGCACCGGCGAGCATGCCGCCTACATGGCGCCGCGCCTGCCCGGCATCCGGGCCTGGCAGCCGACCGACGCCTCCACCGAGGCGCTGGCCGACATCGACGCCCATGTCCAGGCTGCTGCGGCGACGACCGTCCGCCCGGCCCTGGCGCTCGATGCCGCCGGGTCGGCGTGGCCGGTCGGGCGTGCCGATGCCGTCCTCTGCTGCAATATGATCCACATCGCGCCGTGGGAAGCGGCCCTCGGCCTCTTCGCCGGCGCCGGTCGTGTCCTCCCGGCCGATGGGCCGCTGATCCTCTACGGACCCTTCCGCCGCCACGGGGTCCATACCGCACCGAGCAACGCCGCGTTCGACGAAGGGCTGCGGGCCCGCGATCCGCGGTGGGGCGTGCGCTGCCTCGATCGGGAGGTCCTGCCGGCAGCGATGGCGGCCAGCCTCCGGCTGGACACCATCCATGCGATGCCGGCCAACAATCTCATCGTCGTCCTCCGCAAGGCCAGTCGCGAATAATTCGCAATGTTGTGAAGAATTTGGCCCCTTTACCGGGTCGAGGCACAAGGCTAGAAGAACGGTTCTTCGGGGAGTAGCCGTTCGCACGTTCCCGGCGAAGCCCGCGTCAACATGCTTGGCTCTTCGGAACCATGGCGCGGGCGGCGGATCGCGTGGCGATCCGGACTGGCGAGACCGACGATGCCTGCCGCTCGGTATCTGGGCCGACGAGGGGAAGGCGTCGTCGCGACCTGTCAGTGGCCCTCTCCCGAGTCTTTCATGGAATCCTTCTGGGTATCGACGGGCGTCGTCGCCGTGGCCGAGATCGGCGACAAGACACAATTGCTGGCCATCGTGCTGGCCGCCAAGTTCCGGCGTCCCGTGCCGATCGTGCTCGGCATCCTGGCCGCCACCCTGCTCAACCATGCCGCCGCCGCGACCCTCGGCTGGCTCGTCGCCCAGTGGCTGGACGGCCCGATCTTCGCCACCCTGGTCGGGATCGCCTTCCTCGCCATGGCGGCCTGGGCGCTCGTGCCCGACAAGCCCGACGACGACACCCGGGTGCGATCCGGGGCGGGCGTATTCCTGGCGACCCTGATCGCCTTCTTTCTCGTCGAGATCGGCGACAAGACCCAGATCGCGACCTCGCTGCTGGCGGCGAACTTCGACCGCATCGTTCCGGTGACCCTCGGGACCACCGCCGGGATGATGCTGGCCAACGTGCCGGCGGTCTATCTCGCCGAGGCTTGCACGCGGCTGGTCCCGCTGCGCTACGTCCGGATCACCGCGGCACTGATCTTCGCCGCGATCGGCCTCTGGGTCCTCGCGGCCGGCCTGCCCGGTGCCGCCGGCGTGTGACGACGACCGATGGAACGATCGTCCGGTCGCCGCGTTGGCAGGATCGAGCATGCTGCTCGTTCCCTACCTCCCTGATGCAACTCGCGGTGCGGACTTCGGTCCGCACCGCTCCTTTTCGTTCAGCCGCCCAGCGGCGCCTCGACCGCGGCGAGGTGGCCGAGATGGCGCAGCTTGTCCGGATTGCGGACGATATACACGGCGATCACCCGCCCCCCCTCGATGGCGACCGCCGTCGTCTGCAGCACGCCGTTGCGATCGACCGTGACGAAGCCGGGCAGACCGTCGATCCAGCCTTCGTGGAGCAGCCGCACCGGCCGCCCGGCGGACTTCCGCGCGAGGCCGGCGAAGAAGCGGACGACGCGGTCCTCCCCGACGATCGGGTTGCGGGCGGCCGGCCGCTGGCCGCCGCCGTCGGTGTAGACGACGACGTCGGCGGCGAGGACCGACCGCAGCGCCTCGGTGTCTCCGGTCCGCGTCGCCGCGTGGAACGCCGCCGCCACGGTGCGCGCCGTCGCCTCCGCCACCGGGAAGCGGGGGCGTGCGGCGCGGACGTGGCTCCGTGCCCGACTCGCCAGTTGGCGGCAGGCGGCCGGGTCGCGGCCGATCACCCGCGCGACTTCCTCGAACGGCGTCTCGAAGACGTCGTGGAGCAGGAAGGCCGCGCGCTCCAGCGGCGACAGCCGTTCCAGCGCCACCATCAGATGCAGCGTGATGTCGTCGGCGGCCGTCACGTCCGGGTGCAGCACCGGTTCCGGCAGCCAGGGTCCGGGATAGACCTCCCGGCGGTGGCGGGCCGATTTCAGGTGGTCGAGGCACAGCCTCGCCACCGTCCGGTGCAGGAAGGCCGCGGGGTCGCGAATGCCCGCCTGGGCGGCGCCATGCCAGCGCAGCCAGGCGTCCTGGACCACGTCCTCGGCCTCGGCGCGCGAGCCCAGCATGCGGTAGGCGAGCCGGATCAGGCGCGGCCGGGCCGACGCGAAGGCCGCGTCGGCCCCGGCCTCCGGGTCCGGATCAGCCGGCGTCACCGGCCGCCGCCGGATGGACGCTGCGGAAGCCGACCGCGAGCCGGTTCCAGCCGTTGATCGTGACGATCAGCAGGGTGAGCTTGACCTGTTCCTCGGCGGTGAAATGCGCCTTCAGCGCCGCGTAGTCGGCGTCCGGGGCATGGGTGTCGGCCAACCGGGTGAGCGCCTCGGTCCAGCCGAGCGCGGCACGTTCGCGATCGTCGTAGAG
Organism: Allostella sp.; assembly: GCF_041913585.1. Lineage (NCBI taxonomy): Bacteria > Pseudomonadati > Pseudomonadota > Alphaproteobacteria > Rhodospirillales > Allostellaceae > Allostella > Allostella sp. The sequence continues at coordinate 47,750 of NZ_JAYSFE010000005.1, read as the reverse complement.
CGGCGACTCCCGCCATGCATCCAGAAGATACAGCCGTTCCTCGCGCTCGCCCATGGCACGGGCGTCGGCCGTGTGCATGTGCAGGCAAAAGGCGCAGCCGTTGATCTGCGAGGCGCGAATCTTGACCAGCTCGACCAGCCGCCCGTCCAGCCCGAACCCCCTCACCTTGGTCTCGAGCGCCAGCATCGCCTGATAGGCGGCGGGCGCCGCGGCCTTGAAATCCAGTCTCGGCGTCATTCCTGCTTCTCCATGGTCTGGGCGTCGCGGACGGCGGCGCCCGATGGTTCGGACGAGACGGGCGGCAGGGATGTGACATCGGGGACGGGATCGGGGGCGAGACGGGTCCAGTTTGGCGGGAACTCGACCGGTCAGCCTCATATCTGACCCGATTGGGGTGCATCCGGCGGGAGCGGGCGGATGATTCTGCGCTATCCATGGCAATGGGTTATGATGATTGACCACATTCTGAAGATCAGGAGCGCGCGGTGAGCCATCCCGACGCCGCCTTGAGCGACAGTCCCGGCCTGCCGGAGGAACTCGGCGGGGTCGGCGAGGCCCATTCCGGCGGTTCCGGCACCGGCAGCGAGCCCATCGCGGCCGTCCCGGTGCTGCTGCTCGACGACGATGCGCAGATCCTGCGCGAATACGTCGACATGCTGGATTCGATCGGCATCCAGAGCCACACCGCGACCAGCGCCGTCCGCGGCCTGTCGATGCTCGAGGACCATCCCGAGATCGGGCTCGTGGTCGCCGACATCCGCATGCCCGAAATGGACGGCCTGCGCTTCGCCTCGATCGTCCGCCAGATGAAGCGGACCGGACCGTCGCCGCAGTTCATCTTCGTCACCGGCTATGGCGAGATCAGCGCCGCCCTCGCCGCATTGCGTCTCGAGGCGTCCGATTTCCTGCTGAAGCCGGTGCGCCGTTCGGATTTCCTGGCCGCCGTGCGCCGCGCCGTGCAGCGGGTCGAGGCCGACCGCGCCATCACCTCGATCCAGTCGCTGCTGCCGATCGTCGCCCGCTGGCAGGCGACCGCCGCCGCGACCCAGCGGACCGCGCTCGCCGGCGTCCCGTCGCTCGAGGAGCCGGGTACCGTGCCGCCGACGCCCGCCCCGGCGCCGGCGGGCGGCGCTCCGGCGGAGAACTCGCCCGACCGCCTGGCCGACATGAAGGCCCGGGTCGTGCAGGTCATCCAGTCGCGTCAGGCCCGCGACCGCCACTTCCCGCAGCACCTCTTCGCCGACCCGGCCTGGGACATGCTGCTCGACCTGACACTGGCCAAACTGTCCAGCAAGGAGATCTCCGTCTCCTCGGTCTGTCTCGCCGCCGGCGTACCGCAATCGACGGCGCTGCGCCGGCTCCAGGACCTGGAGCAGTCGGGCCTCGTCCGCCGCCGCCGCGACCGCGACGACCGGCGCCGCATCTTCGTCGAATTGACCGAGGACGCGATGCAGCGGATCCTCCGCTACCTCAGCGTCATCAGCCTGGCACAGCCACGCGAGCAGAAGGGCGCCTGACCGTACCCGCCCGCCCATCCGACGACGTGCCGGCCGCCGCCGGCGGAATCGGTCGTGTCGCCGCGGCCGAGCCGCCGTGGCGCGATCTGCTGCTCGGCGCCGTCGTCGGCATCGGCGGCTTCGCGATCAACCGCGTCCCCTTGTCGGTCGGCTGGGGGGTCGAGTTCCACCTCGGGGCGCTGCTGCCGTTCCTGCTGCTGCCGCGCAGCCTCCCGGGGGCCGCCCTGGCCGGCGCCCTGGCACCCGCGCACCTGCTCCTGGTGTGGAACCACCCGGTCGCCTGGGCGGTCACCGCCTGCGAAATCCCGCTCGTCGCCCTGGTGCGCCGCTGGACCCGAGCCGACCTCATTTCCGCCGACGCCGTCTACTGGGCGGTGCTCGGCCTGCCCGCGGCCTTCCTCGCCTACCATTTCCTCTCCGAGTTCGACGCCGTGCCGGCGATGCTGGCGGCGCTGCAGCAGGGCCTCGGCAGCTTCTTCTCGGTCAGCCTCGCCAGCGTCGCCGCCATGCTGCTGCAACTCGGCCGCAGCCGGCCGGGGCGACTGCCGCCGATCCCGCTGCGCACGGCGATCGCCGGCATCGTCTCGGTGGTGACCATCGCGACCGGGATCGTCATCCTCGCCGTCGACGCCCGGCTCTACTGGCGCACCCTGGTCGACGAACGGGTGTCCGGCATCGTCCGCGTGCGCGAGCGCGCCGATGCCATGCTCGAGCGGCTGCACCGCGAAGCGCAGGCGACCGTCCAGGCGCTGGTCGCGGCCAGCCGCGACGGCGGGCCGTCGCCCAAGCTCGCCGCCGATGCCGGCCAGGTCCTGCGCACGGTCGAGGTCCAGGACCATGCCGGCCGCCCGGTCTGGACATGGGCCGCCGACGGTGCCGCGCCCGGCGCCGGCATCGCGACCGTGACCGTGCCGCTCGAAGGGAACCAGCGGCGCGACACCGCGGTCGCCACCATCGGCCTCCAGGCCATGGCGAGCCGGCTGGCGGGGCCGGGCACCCGCGGCGCCGCCGTCGTCGTCCGCGACGCCGGGGGCACCGTGCGCGTCGACCCGGCGGGGATCACGGAGCGGATCGACGATCTCGACGGCCATTGCCTTGAGGTCGGACAGGATGGCCAACCCGCCGCCGAATTGCCCGACCTCCGCCCGATGGTGGCGTCGATCCTCTCCTGGACCTCGCCGCTCTTCTGCAGCAGCGCCCCGGTCGCGGCCTTTCCCGGACTGGTGCTGACGGCAACCATGGGGGTGAGCGAGATCGTCGAGCGCCACCATCGCGCCGTCCTCGACACCATGCTGCTGGTGGTCGGCATCTGCGGTCTCGGGGTGACGGCGGCCGGGTTCCTGTCCACCGCCACGGTCCGGCGCATCGAGATGGTCCGCGAGGCGCTGGCGACGGGCAGCGACTTCCGCTTCGAGCCGCGCACGGAATCGGGCATCGCCGAGATCCGCTTGCTGGAATCGGATATCGGCCGCCTCTCCCGCACCCTGGCGCGCGAGGCGGCCGAGGCCGCCCTGATGCGCCGCCGCATGGAGACGATCGCCGCCCATACGCCGATCGTCGTCTATATCCTCGACCTGTCGAAGGACGACGCCGCCCCGCCCTTCGTGACGCGCTCGATCGAGCCGGTCCTGGGCCACCCGCCGGCCGGCGCGCTGACCCCGGCCTGGTGGACCGCGAACCTGCATCCCGAGGACGCGCCGCGGGTGATGGCGGAACTGGGCCGACTGACCGAGACCGGCGGCTTTGCCGCCGAGTTCCGGCTGCGCGGGCCGGACGGCGCCTACCGCTGGGTCTACCACGACCTGCGGCTCATCGAGGGCGCGCCCGGGCACCCGCGCGAGGCCGTCGGCATCATGATCGACGTCACCCAGCGCAAGCACAGCGAGACGCGGCTGATCGAGACCGCCAACCTCGTGGCGCTGGGCGAGATGTCGGCCGCCGTCGCCCACGAACTGACGCAGCCGCTGCATGTCATCGGGCTGGCCGCGGAGAACCTGCTGGACCAGGTCGCGACGACCGCGGTCGTCTCCGAGCGCGCGGTCATCAAGCTTCGCGACATGGTCGAGCAGGCGCACCGCGCCGCCGGCATCGTCCATCGCATGCGCCAGCTCGGACGCAAGGAGGCAGGTGCCCCGACCCCGATCCGCGTCGGCGACGCCCTGGAGGCGGCGCTCCGTCCGCTCCATGTCGAACTCAAGGCCCTCGGCATCACCCTGGTCCTGGAGGGCGACGGGCTCGACAGCCGGATCCTCGGCCAGCCCGGCCTGCTGGAACAGGTGGCGATCAATCTCGTCCTCAACGCCCGCGACGCGATCTACCAGCGCCATGCCGACAGCGACGCGATGGCGGAGGTCGAAGACCGCATCGCCGTCCTCGTCACCCGCCGCGCGGTCGAGCGCCGGGTCTCGATCCGGGTCCGCGACACCGGCACCGGCCTCGACCCGGCGGTGCTGCGCCGGGCCTTCGAGCCGTTCTTCACGACCAAGGAGGTCGGCAAGGGTCTGGGCCTCGGCCTGGCGATCTGCCATGGGACGGTGCGCGACCTCGGCGGCCACATCGAGGCCCGCAACTGGCAGCACGGGGCCGAGTTCGAGGTGCTGCTGCCGGTGCTCGACGACGCGCCGGCCAAGTCGAAGTAGGGCGCTCTGCCGCTCGTGCCATGGGTTCGCCCCAGATTGGCGGGAACGTCGGCGCAGCTTCGTCCGCCCCCCGGATACGGGCCCGTGTAGGGTTTCCCCGTCGAAGCCACCTCGTCGAGGCCATTGTCACGCGATGTTCGATCAGACAGAAAGCGGCGACGGCTTCCACGCGCCCGGTTGCAGGCGCGCCGGAGCCGGGCCGAACGGGGTTTCACCAGTGAGCAGCCAGCGCCGATCGCACCTCCAGCGTCTCGAGGACGAGAGCATCCACATCATGCGCGAGGTCGCGGCCGAGTTCCGCAACCCCGTCATGCTCTATTCGATCGGCAAGGATTCGTCGGTGATGCTGCACTTGGCGATGAAGGCCTTCTTCCCGGCGAAGCCGCCCTTCCCGCTGCTGCATGTCGACACGACCTGGAAGTTCCGGGAAATGATCCGCTTCCGCGACGAGACGGTGGCGCGGCTCGGCATGCGGCTCATCGTCCACACCAATCCGGAGGGGCTGGCACGCAACGTCAACCCCTTCGAGCACGGCTCGTCCTACTACACCCACGTCATGAAGACCGAGGCGCTGAAGCAGGCGCTGACCCAGCACGGCTTCGACGCCGCCTTCGGCGGTGCGCGGCGGGACGAGGAGGCGAGCCGGGCCAAGGAGCGCATCTTCTCGTTCCGCTCGGCGGCCCACGGCTGGGACCCCAAGAACCAGCGCCCCGAACTCTGGCACCTCTACAACACCCGCATCGCGCCCGGCGAATCGATCCGCGTGTTCCCCCTGTCCAACTGGACCGAGCTCGACATCTGGGAATACATCCAGGCCGAGGGCATTCCGATCGTGCCGCTCTATTTCGCGGCCGAGCGCCCGGTGGTCGAGCGCGACGGCATGCTCATCATGGCCGACGACGAGCGCCTGCCGCTCGGCCCGGGGCAGCGGCCCGAACCCCGCCTCGTCCGCTTCCGCACGCTCGGCTGCTATCCGCTCACGGCGGCGACGGAATCGTCCGCCGCCTCCCTCGAGGAGATCGTGCGCGAGATCATGGAGGCGCGGCGGTCCGAGCGCTCGGGCCGTCTCATCGACCATGACGAGCAGGCCTCCATGGAACGCAAGAAGCGCGAGGGCTACTTCTGATGACCGCCCTGTCGATGACCGAATCCGCGGCCGCCGTCACCGCCGCCGGCGAACCGGCGGGGCGCGGCCTGCTCCGCTTCCTCACCTGCGGCTCGGTCGACGACGGCAAGTCGACCCTGATCGGCCGCCTGCTCTACGAGACCCAGGTGGTCTTCGAGGACCATATCGACGCCGTCACCCGGGCGAGCCGCCGCCACGGCACCACCGGCGAGGACGTCGACCTGGCGCTCCTCGTCGACGGGCTGGAGGCGGAGCGCGAGCAGGGCATCACCATCGACGTCGCCTACCGCTACTTCGCCACCGCACGGCGCAAGTTCATCGTCGCCGACACCCCGGGGCACGAGCAGTACACCCGCAACATGGCGACCGGCGCCTCGACCGCCGACCTCGCGGTGCTGCTGGTCGACGCCCGCAAGGGCGTGCTGACCCAGACCAAGCGTCATGCCTACATCGCCCAGCTTCTCGGCATCCGCCACGTCGTGCTGGCGGTCAACAAGATCGACCTCGTCGATTTCGACGCGGCCCGCTTCGCCGAGATCGTCGACGATTTCCGCCGTTTCGCCGCAGGCTGGACGTTCGCGACCAGCGTCGCCATCCCGCTTTCCGCCCGCTACGGCGACAACCTGATCGCGCCCAGCCGGCGCACGCCCTGGTACGACGGCCCGCCCCTGCTCGACCACCTCGAAACGGTGGCGATCGACGAGGATCGCGGCGGCGAGCCGTTCCGCCTGCCGATCCAGTGGGTCAACCGCCCGAACCTCGATTTCCGCGGCCTCTCGGGGACGATCGCCGGCGGCCGGGTGCGGGTCGGCGACCCGGTCGTGGTGACCGCCTCCGGCCAGGGCACGACGGTCGCCCGGATCGTCACCGCCGACGGCGACCTCGCGGCGGCCGAGGCCGGCCAGGCGGTGACCCTCACCTTCGCCGAGGAGATCGACGCCTCGCGCGGCGATGTCCTGACCCAGCCCGACGCGCGGCCGGAATTCGCCGACCAGTTCGCCGCCCATGTCGTGTGGATGCACGAGACGCCGCTGTTTCCGGGCCGCCCCTATCTCCTCAAGGCCGGTACCCGCACGGTCACCGCGACCGTGTCGGAGATCAAGCACCGGGTCGACGTCAACACGCTGAGCCACCTCGCGGCCAAGGAACTGCATCTCAACGAGATCGGCTTCTGCAACGTCTCGCTGTCGGCGCCGATCGCGTTCGATCCCTATGCCGCCAACCGCGAAACCGGCGGCTTCATCCTCATCGACCGGCTGACCAACGCCACCGTCGGCGCCGGAATGATCGAGTTCGGACTGCGGCGCGCCACCAACATCCACTGGCAGGCCCTCGACGTCGACAAGGCCTCGCGCTCGGCGCTCAAGGGCCAGAAGCCGGCGATCCTCTGGTTCACCGGCCTCTCCGGCGCCGGCAAGTCCACGATCGCGAACCTCGTCGAGAAGAAGCTGCTGGCCGACGGCCGCCACACCTACCTGCTCGACGGCGACAATGTCCGCCACGGCCTCAACCGCGACCTCGGCTTCACCGAGGCCGACCGGATCGAGAACATCCGCCGCGTCGCCGAGACCGCCAAGCTCTTCGTCGACGCCGGCCTGATCGTGCTCGTCTCCTTCATCTCCCCGTTCCGCTCCGAGCGGCGGATGGCGCGCGACCTCGTGGAGCCCGGCGAGTTCATCGAGATCTTCGTCGACACCTCGATCGACGAATGCCGCCGGCGCGACCCCAAGGGCCTCTATGCCAAGGCGGACCGCGGCCAGATCAAGAACTTCACCGGCATCGACAGCCCCTACGAGCCGCCGGAAAACGCGGAGATGCGGATCGACACCACCAGCGATTCGCCGGAGGTACTGGCGACCCGCATCGTCGACGAACTGCGCCGCCGGGCGATCGTCGGATAGCCGGCCATGCCGGACCGGCCGCGCCTGGCGGTCGTGGTGCTGGGCATGCACCGCTCCGGCACCTCGGCCCTGGCCGGCGCGCTCGGCGCCCTCGGACTGGCCGAACCGGCCGACCCGATGGCGGCGCAGCCTGACAATCCGCGGGGCTTCCACGAATCGGCCGGCATCGCCGATCTCAACGACCGGATCCTCGCCGCGCTCGGGCTCGCCTGGGACCAGCCCGCCCTGCTGTCCGAGGCCGACGGCGACAGGATTGCCCGGCGCTACGCCGACGATGCCGACGCGGCGCTGCGCCGGGCCTTCGGCGACGCGCAGGCGATCCTGCTCAAGGACCCGCGGCTCTGTCTGCTCCTGCCCCTCTGGGCGGCGGCACTCCACCGGCTGGGCTTCGCGCCGCGCGCGGTGCTGGCCTACCGCAACCCGCTCGACGTCGCCGCCTCGCTGGCCGCGCGCAACGGCATCGAACCGCCACGCGCCTTCCGGCTCTGGCTCGCCCACGTCCTGGGTGCGCTCGAGACCGAGCGCACCGGCCGGCTGCACGGCGTCGTCGACTACGACATGCTGCTGGCCGCCCCGGCCGCGATCCTTGCCGCAACTGCCGAGGCGGTCGGCCTGGAGATGCACCCGGCGGCAACCGGCACCCTCCACCTCGCCGACCGCCACCACCATGCCGGCCAGGCGGCGCTGGCGGATGCGACCGAGGTCCCGCCGGCGCTCGCAACCTGCTGGAGCCTGCTGCGGCGCTGGCGTTCGCTCGGCCATGACGAACGGATCGCCGCGCTCGACGCGATGGCACCAGATCGCGAAGCGCTCTGGTGGCGAAAGCCGTCCGGATCGGCGCCGCCCGACGCGGATGCGGCGCCCGCATCTGCTAGCCTGCCGGCGAGGCCACCGGGGACGGCGCTGATGGGTAGGAACTGGGATGGTGTCTGGGTCCGGCGTGCCCGCAGCATGGACGAGCACGCGCGCCAGGCCGAGGCGGACCGGCCCCTTCTTGATGCCCGAACGCGCTTCGCACAGCGCCTCCTGGAAGCGCCCGACCCGGTGCGTCTGCCCGCAATCTGCGTCGCCTGCGGCGGCGTCCAGTCCCTGACCGTCCGCGTCCGCCGCGGCGACAACGCCGCCCCCCAGGCGAACTGGCGCGAGAGCGCAAGCTGCGCCTGCGGGCTGAACAGCCGCGCCCGGTCCGCCCTGCACGCCCTGATGGCCGAAGGCGGCGTCGACCAGCGCTCGGCCGTCTACGCCACCGAGCAGGTGACGGCGTTCCACGGTCGGCTGGCGGCGCTCTGTCCGGGCACGATCGGCAGCGAGTTCCTGGCCGACGGCACGGCCCGCGGCGCCGTCAATGCGCGCGGCATCCGCCACGAGGACCTGACCTGCCTCACCCTGCCGACCGCGACCCTCGATGCCGTGATCTCGCTGGACGTGCTGGAGCACGTCCCCGACTACCGGGCGGCCCTCGGGGAAATCCGCCGGGTCCTGCGCCCGGGCGGCCATGCGATCATGACCTTCCCGTTCCGCATCGACCTCGCGACCACGCTCGTCCGCGCGCGCATCGGCGCGGATGGCGGCATCGTCCATGTCGAGCCGCCGGAGTACCACGGCGACCCGGTCCGGCCGGAGGGCGGCACCCTCTGCTACTACCATTTCGGCTGGAGCGTCCTCGACGACTTGCGGGCGGCCGGCTTCGGCGACGCCTACGTCCTCTCGCTCCAGTCGACCGATTTCGGCTATCTCGGCTCCCGCCACCTGGTGATCGTCGGGCGGGCCTAGGGATGTCCCACTATCGCTGCGGCCTGCCGTAGGAATAGCCGTAGGAGCGCGGCACGCTGATATGGCGGTTGGCGCCGGGTGTCACCGGCCATTGCATGACGGCGCGGATGCGCGCCCCCGACCGCTCGGCGGCGCCCAGCATGTCGCGCACCGTCCCGGGCTCGCCGTAATAGGTCTCCTGGATCAGGAACCGCGGCTCGGCGATGCCGGCAGCCTTGGCTTCGGCCGCCGCCCGCGCCACCGCCTTCCCGGCGTCGCGATAGACGTCGAGCGCGATCTCGTCCGGCAACGGGCCGCCCGCGCGCAGCGCCTGGACGAGGCGGGCGACGCGGCCCGGTGCCGCCGCGACCGAGAACCCGTAGGAGCCGCCCGGACCGAACTCCGCCACGTAGTTCCGCCACATGCGGGTGACGTAGTCCGGGCAACTCTGGCAGGTCCGTCCTGCCAGTTCCACGCCGAGGTCGAACACCAGCCGCGGGGACTTGCCCTGGTGCAGCCGCCCGACCGTGCTGCGGACGACGGACCAGTTCTCGGCGAACTTCGCCTCGTCCCAATTCTTCCAGCGGTCGGGCGAGTTGCCGCCCATCGGCGCGAACCGCACCTGGACCTCGTCGTAGCCGTCGGCGGCGGCCCGCTCCAACAGCGTCGCGAGGTTGCGCAGCACCCGTTCGGGCAGCCGTCCGCCGTTGCTGGCGACGGTGAACCCGGCGCACTCCGCGCCGTTCGCATGGTGCATGTGCCAGACGACGAGCGCCATCTTGCGCTGGCCGCCGGCGCGCATCCGGCGGAGATCCTCGTCGACCGTCCCCGCGGACCGGTCGTAGGCGCAGGCCGGCGGCACGAAGATCCCGGGGTCGCGCCACGCGCGGTCGCCGCGCAGCCGGCCGAGGTCCGGATCGACGATGACGTAGTTCGAGCCGCCGGTCTCTTCCTGCGCCGCCGCGCTCGGAAGTCCCGCCCCGGCGGCGATCAACGCTCCGAGCGCGCGGCCGAGGATCATCTGCGCTCGACGCACGGCCGAGGCCCCTATAGGCGGCGCAGCACGAACTGGCTGCCGAGAACCAGCCGAACGACGACCGGATTGGCGGCAACGAACTCATGCACTGCGCGGACGACCCCGTCGCCCCACCAATTGCCGAGGGCGTAGTCGTCGCCGGCGATGAAGCCTCCGGGCCGTACCTTGGGAAGGTAGAGGCGCAGATCGTCCCGGACGGCCTCGTAGGTATGGTCACCGTCGATGTAGACCCAGTCGAAATAGTCGTTCGGGAAGCGCCCGCTCGCCTCGGCCGACGTGCTGCGTTCGATGACCACGCTGCCGTCGGCGATCCGCCGGGCAAACTGCTGGCGGACGCCCTCGTGGATCGCGTCCATCTCCGCCTGCCCCCTGGCAACGGCGGTCCCGTACCAGCTCGCGCGGTACCGTGGGTCGTCGAACACCTTCCAGGGGTCGATGAGGTGGAGGCGCCGAGGATTCGCGACTTGCAGCAGCTGCTGGCTGAAGCCGCCCTTGTAGACGCCGATCTCTGCCCCGACGCCGCCGCGCGGCAGCAGGTCGAGCAGGAGCCGACGCTGCAGGTTGCCGTCCGTCAGGAGTTCGCCATAGGGCTGATCGGACTGCGGCTGCGGCAAGATCGCGTTCATTGTGCGGCTCCACCGGCCACCAGTGCGATCGGGGGACGACCGGCGTCCGGGACCGGAAACCGGGCGACCCGCTCGTTCGCCTGGGAACCGCGCAGCTCCAGTCGCTCCAGACCGTGCCGGGCGATGATCTCCTTGGGCATGATGCGCTCCCATTCCTCGATGAACTGCCGCAGGCCTTCGGCCGACAACTGCCGCGTCGTGCCGTCCGACCGTGAGATTCCCGTACCCTCCTGGGCGTCCTGCGACATCACCGCCGCCACCGCTTCCGGTGTCAGCCGGGCAACGCGGTCGGCGGCCACGCCGAGGTCGGTGAGCGCTCGCTGCGGCCGGGCCGCGACATCCTCGTACCAGACGAGAGCGGGACGCGCTCCGGCGGATACCAGAGCGTCATATGTCTGCACCCCCCACTTCAGCATGTGGGCCATGGTCGCTGGATCGTCGCCGAACGTCCGATGGCGCGACCTCGCCCAGGATTGCGGCTCGCGCAGCATGTAGGCGCAACGCGCCTCGGGAATGGTCGCCATCAGTTCGGTGGCGATGCCGTTGCACTGGCTGCGCAGCTTGACGAAGAGTTCGCGCCCGCAGACACGAGCCAGGGCCAGGGTCGTATGGCGCAGTAGATTGGCCACCCCGGGCTGCCCCATCAGGGCCCGGGCGTCGGCGCCCAGATTGGCGATCTGCGAGTAGACGTCGGGCTCCGAAGCGGGTCGCTGGTCGACCGCCTTGAGCAGCGCCGATACGAGCGTCGAACCGCAGCGCCCGATCGAGAACACGAAGGTCGGCTCGCATTCCGTGCCCTCGGTCAATTCCGAAAGGCGCTCGAACGGGATGGAGACGATGCCCTGCGCCTTCTCGTACTGCGCTTGGTAGAGGAAAGGCGCCGCCAGCGCCGCCGGGACATCGGTGACGAGCGTGCAGAGAAGCCGTTCCGTCTGCGCGTTGATGCAGTAGGGAACGATCTCCGGTCCGTTGGGCACGTAGTCGATGGTCGTAGTCCGGCCCAGTTCGAAGTCGCTCGGTGCCGAGACGCCAACCGGCGAGGGCTTGCGACGCTTGGCGATCTCGAAGATCCGGACCGGGCGTCTGTAGTCTTGCGCCATCTTCGACCTCGCGTGTGGGCCGTCCCGCTCAAGCGGGACTCATCGCTCGGAGGTGGTCGAGAATACGTGGGCACCGGTCGTACCGGACCTTGCGCGCAAAGAACGCATCGCTGTCCAGAACCTCCCCGATCATCGAATCGTCGATTTCGACGGGATCGCCATGGCGAAAGCGTCGATTGTCCGACGCGATCTCCTCCGGCCGGAAGCACGACGCGTGCGTCACCAGCGTCTGCAGGAACAACTCGTCGGGACAGAGATAGTTCTGGAGCCCCGCGACGAGTTCGGGCGTGTAGGGGTCCGCCAGGATGTCGGAGACGGCGTCGCGCTGGAGCATGTACCAGGCCCGGCCCCCGCGGATCGGACGGCTGCGCACGCTCTCCGTCCGCAGGCGTGCCTCAAGCGGAAACAGCCGACGGATCACCAGCCGCCGTGCCATCATGAGGTCGGTGACGTGGACCGAGCCGCGCAGGTTCCAGTTGAATACCGGGTTCCGCGACCGGTCGGCGAACACGCCGGCCACGGCCCGCTGCATCAAGGTCGGGATGCGATCGTAGAGGCGGATGTCGTCGCAGGTGGCGTCCATCGGAATGTCCTCGCCGAAGCGGGTCAGGTGATGGAGCGTCGGGCTCGCGGCCTCCCCGAAGAACGACAGATGGACGCGCTTTCCCGCCGCCTGCTGCGCCTGCAGATAGTCCGCGATCCGCTGCCGCGGGGCGAGCGGCAGGCACTCCCCCGACAGGTTCACGAGAAACCGCCAGTCGTCGGCGCAGTTCAGGGCGAACTGAAAGGCGTCGAGCCAACCGTAGACCTGCGAGATGCCACCCCAGTTCACCGGGGTTCCGTACCGAGCGTGGACGCGTATCCCGCTGCCCTCGAAGGCCGCCAGCAGCGAGCGCGGATCGAAGTTGCTGCCCGGGTCGATGTTGACCACGAACCGGTCGTCGGGCGACGCCAGCATCCGGATCAGTCGATCGACCTGCTCCGGGAGATGATGGACCTGGATCAGATAGAGAATCATTCGGCGATGGCCAGTCCTCGAAGAGCCTTCGGCTGCGAGACGCCCCCCTCCGACCAGACCGCCCCCAGCCGCCCCATCACCGCCGCCATCGAGAAGTTCTCCGCCGCGAAGTCGGCGGCGCTGGCACTGGCCTTCCGCCAGCGGGCGCCGTCCGTCAGCAGCGCCGTGATGCGCTTGGCCATGCCCTTGGGGTCGTCGGACACCTGCATCAGGTCGGCGCTGTCGCCGGAGAAGCCCTCGTAGGCGATGGCCGTGCCGACGCACGGCACGCCGTGCGCGAGGCTGAGCGCGACCTTGCCCTTGAGGCCGGCGCCGTAGCGCAACGGCGCCACCGTCAGGCGGGCACCGTCGAAGACCGGCTGCAACTCCTCGACGAAGCCGATGCAGCGCACGCCGCGGTGCCGTTCCAGGCTCCGCACGGCGTCCGGCATGTGGCTGCCGATGATGCCGAAGGTCTGGTCGGGACAGGCCTTGCGCACCAGGGGCCAGATCTCCTCGCAGAACCAGGCGACGGCATCGACGTTGGGGGCGTGGCGGAAGCCGCCGATGAAGTAGAGGCCGCTGCGCTCCTCGAACGGCGTCGCGGCCGGACGGCCCTCGACGACCCACGGCACGACGACGACATGGTCGATGCCCTCGCGCGCCAGCACCGCGCGCTCGACGTCGCTGTGGACGAGCACCACGTCGCTGGAGCGGATCGCCTGCAGTTCGCGGGCCTTGAAGGCCGCGATCTCGGCCGGCGTCCTGGCACCGGCGGCGCCGACCTCGCGCTCGCGCTCGTAGCGCAGATAGTGCAGGTCGGCGACGTTGTAGACGATGCGCGCCCGCGGCGCGAGCGCGCGGCAGATGCCGAGATGGCGGTCGGCGGTGTTGAAGCGGTGCAGGTAGATCAGGTCGAACTCGTCCGGCCGCTTCCGCAGCACCTCCTCGACCGACCAGAAATAGGGATGGTGGAGGAACTCGACCCCCATGTCCTGGAGCGCCGTCGACGGCTGGCCGAGGTGGGTCATGTTGTCGGCCGGCACGAAGGTGACCTTGCCGCCCAGGTTCTGCAGGCAGCGCATGTGGGTGACGGCGGCGTTGGAGCCCGCGTCCTCCTTCGGCGTCGGCGTCGTCTCGTCGATGAAGAGGGTGCGGAACCGCGCGCCGCGATCCTTCTCGCGCTCCGGCTGGACGCCGTTCAGGGCATGCCCTTCCAGCACCGACTTCCAGCGCGTGAAGAACTTGCGGCCGTTGACCACCTGGTAGCGCTTGGCGCCCTGGGTGAGGTCGGTGCCGGAGCTCACGCCCTCGAAATGGGTGACCTTGGAGCGCGGCTGGTAGAGCACCTTGTAGCCGGCCGCCCGCACCCGGAAGGCGAGGTCGGTGTCCTCGTAGTAGGCCGGGACGTAGAGCGTGTCGAAGCCGCCCAGCTCCAGGAAGAGGTCGCGCGGCAGCATCAGCGCCGCGCCCGAGATGTAGTCGGCCGGGCGCACATAGTTGAAGCGCGGCTCGTCCGGGTCCTGGCCGCGGCCGTAGTTCCAGCCGTCGCCGAGCCGCCAGATGATGCCGCCCGCCTCCTGCAGCTTGCCGTCGCCGAACAGCAGCTTCGAGCCGACCGCGCCCACCTTTTCGTGCTGCCGGAACGTGTCGAGCAGCGCGTCGATGGCGTCGGGGAAGAGCGCCGTGTCGTTGTTCAGCATGAAGACGTAGCGGCCGCGCGCCTCGCGGGCGCCGCGGTTGCAGTTGAGCACGAAGCCCTGGTTGCGCTCGTTCCGCAGGATCCGGCAGTTCTGCAGGATCATCGGCGCCAGCAGCGTCTCGTCCTTCGAGCAGTCGTCGACGACGATGATCTCGTAGGAGGCGCGCACGTTGGTGTCGAGGATCGACTTCACGCAGGCATAGGTGAAGTCGAACTTCTCGTAGACCGGGATGACGATCGAGACCTCGGGCTCCGCGAAGTGCGGCGCCTCCAGGATCGGGAAGCGCGACAGCACGCCCTCGACGACGCGGTCGAAGCCGAGCCCGTCCAGCGACGGCGGCGGCTCCCGGCGGGCGGCGGCCTGCGCCTCGAGGGCGCGGCGCAGCTCCTGGTAGGTCGAGACGCAGGCCGACATCAGCATCGGCAGGTAGGCGGACGCCCAGCGCGCCCGGTCCCGCGCGTCCTCGTGCTGGCGCAGGAACCAGGGCAGCTTGGAGATCAGGAGGTCGCGGGCGGCGGCGAGATTCTCCTCCTCGGTCGCGATCGAGACGGCCGCCAGTTCCTCGCCCGTCGCCGGGTCGACGATCCGGAAGTCGACGACGGGCTCGGCCAGCAGATGGCCGGGCAGGTTGACGTGGAAGGCATGGTCGCCCTCCCCCAGCCCCGCCTCGCGCAGGTCGTCGCGCACCATGTCGGCGACGAAGGTGACGACATGTCCCGGCCCGTCGTAGAGCGAGAGGGCGACGTGCCGGTCCGGGCGATCGGGATCGAACGCCCAGCCCGCGATGCTCTGTCGATCGGCGCGTTCGACGAGGACGCTGGGACGGCTCATCGGCTCAATCGGCCTCGTAGGCGAGCGCGACGGCATGGACGCCGATCGACAGGGCGCGCTCGTCGCTGCTGTCGCTCGCCAGCTTCGGCACCTGCACTTCCGCCGGCACCAGGCTGATCCGCGCCTGCTTGCCGGGGCAGAGTTCGCGGGGGATGGCGATCCGCACCACCGTGCGCTCGCGCAGCATCACGGCCTCGACGAAGCTCCCCTCCACGAAGACGGCCATGCGCTGCGGCGACGGACCGGCGAGGCCGACCGGGAAGCAGTCGATCTCCAGCACGAGATCGCGCATCAGTACCGGAAGCTCGAAGACGAACTCGCCCATCGCCCCGTCGATCCAGACGAAGCCGCCGTCGTCGACGTCGCACCAGCCGCGCGCGAACACCTCCGGCAGCGGCTCGCCGCGGTGCAGCCGCAGCACCGTCCCGAGACGGTAGGGCGCCCCGGCCTCCGGATGGCCGGCGAACCCCCCGCGAAATCCATCCGGAGCCCGCTGTGCGCGGGCCCTCTGAGCATCCTTGGCCATCAGCATCTTCACACCGTTCGAGTTGAGGAACCCGATCCCCCGAGCATCTGCTCCCGATCCCGACGGCCCTGCATGGGAGCCGCCTCGTCCCTGCCGGCTCGGAGTATAGGCAGCCGGGATTCCGGATGCCGGACATGCCGGTCCCAAGTTGACGGCAGTATTTGGCCGGCATCGGGACCGGTGCGGCGACTCCCCGTCAGTTTGGATCGAACCGGCCGGGACCCCGCCGGCCGCCATCGCGAACCCGGCATGGCCGGCGCCGCTTTGGCACCAGAACGCCCGCGAAACCGCCGACGATCATCATCGACCCTTCCGATACGAACCGGATTGCAGGTGGGTGGCCGAGCGACCCGCCCTAGACTCGCCCCGGTCGGCAACCAGCAGCGGAGCGGCCTCGCCGTGCGGGTTCTTCATCTCGTCCACAACCACCCGAGCCTGCATCCCGGCGGCACGGAGATTTTCGCCCACGAGCTGTTCCAGGAGCTGCGCCGCGATCCCGCTGCCGCGCATCTCTTCGTCGCCGCGGTCGACGACCTGCACCGCCGGCCCCATCCCGGCACCCGCTTCCAGTCGGCCGGCGCCGGAGCGGACGAACTGCTCCTCTGGGCCGGCCACTTCGACCGCTTCCAGCTCAACCAGACCGACACCGAGGGCACGCTCTTCGAGCTGGGCGAGATGGCGGAGAGCTTCCGGCCGGACGTCGTCCACTTCCACCACCTGCTGCGGGTCGGTGCCAACGCGGTGCCGTTCCTGCGTCGCGTCTGCCCAGAGGCCCGCTTCGTCCTGACGCTGCACGACTACTACCCGCTCTGCCATCGCGACGGGGTGCTCCTCCGCCATCCCGGCAACGAGCGCTGCCAGGGCCCGAGCCCGAACGCCTGCAACGGCTGCTTCCCCGACATCGCACCGTCCCGCTTCCGCGTCCGCGACGTGATGCTGAAGGCCCACCTCACGGGCTTCGACCGGATCGTCGCCCCGAGCCGGTTCCTGATCGATCGCTACCGCGCATGGGGCCTGCCCGAGGACCGCATGACGCTGATCGGCAACGGCCGGCAATGGCCGGCGCCGGCGCCGGCCAGGGCCGGCACCGGTCCGCGCAACCGCTTCGCCGTGCTCGGCAACCTCAGCCCCTACAAGGGTTCTCCCGTGGTCCTCGCTGCCGCCCGGCAGCTCGCCGACCAGGGCGTCGGCTTCACGCTCGACCTGCACGGCCAGCCGCTCTACCAGCCGGATGCCTTCGTCGCCGGGATCGAGGAGGAGGTGCGGGCGCTCGGATCGCGGGCCCGCCTGCACGGCGGCTACCGGCCCGAGGACGTCGCCGCGATCCTGGCCGGCGTCGACTGGGTGGTGGTGCCGTCGATCTGGTGGGAGAACGCCCCGCTGGTGATCGAGGAGGCGTTCCACCATGGCCGGCCGGTCATCTGTTCCGACATCGGCGGCATGGCCGAGCGCGTGCGCGACGGCGTCGACGGGCTGCATTTCCGCGCCGGCGATGCCCGGGCGCTCGCCGACACGATGATGCAGGCCGCCGGCGAGCCCGGCCTGTGGCACCGCCTGGCGGGGGCGATCCGGCCGCCGCGCGGCATCGCCCAGGCAGCGGCCGACCATGTCGCGCTCTACCGCGACCTGCTCGACCAGCGCGTCACCGTCGCGGCGGACGCCGCGCCGGCGAAGCCGCGGCGGGCGGCGGTGCCTCGGACCCGGGGATCGGAGGCGGTCAGCCCAGCACGGGCCTGAGCAGCGCCTGGAACGCGCCCGGCGCCAGCGCCGCCAGGATGGCGAGGCCGGACGCCAAGACCGCGAAGATCGACAGCGCCAGCGCGATCGCGCCGCTGCCGCGCGACGGTTCGGGGGCGGACGCCAGCTTGCGCAGGCTGGCATCGATGCGCACCAGGAAGGCATCGACGTCGGCGAACGACTTCTCGACGGCCTCGACCCGGCCGGCGAGGGCCTGCGTCTCCTCGCGGACGGCCAGCGCCGCCCCTTCGATCGCCTTCCGCCGCTCCGCCTCGGCCGTGCCGGAACGCTGCTCCATCTCGCGCTCGACGGCCGCCAGCCGCTCCTGGATCAGGGTCTGCTCGCGCCCGAACGCGGCCACCCGCGTCGCCAGGCGCTCCATGCCCGACCGCACCGCCTGAGTCAGTTCCTGGAGCTCGGCCATGCCGGGATCGGCCGGCGGCGGCGCCAGGGGGCCGCCGGGCCGGAGCAGCGGAATCCGCGTGCCGCGGAAGAACACCCCGATGGCGGCGGCCGGCGCGTCGCGCGCCTCCGGCGGCAGGGCGAAGACGAAGGCGTGCCGCCCGTCCCCCATGCCGGCCGTCATCAGGTCCTCGCGATAGCGGTCGGCCGTCACCGTGCCGACATGCCGGTCGCCGAGGAAGAGGTCGATCTCGGTGCGCGCCCCCGGCGCCGCCTCGTCGCGCGCCCAGCCGCGCACGAAGCCGTTCTCGATGCTGTCGACATGCCCGGCATAGCGCGCCGGCAGCACATGCACGTTGTCGCGCGGCGCTTCGGCCGTCGTTCCCTCGGCCCTGACGGCGGTTTCCGCCATTCGCCTCACTCCTCCCTGAAGGTGCGTCGCAAGCCGTTGGTGATGGGCGACAGCAGATAGTCGAGCGCGGTGCGACGGCCGGTCAGGATGAAGGCGTCGACCGGCATTCCCGGATAGAGCTCGACGCCCGAGAGCCGGGAGAGCTCGTCGGCATCGACGCGGATGCGCGCCACGTAGTAGCCGTCGCCGGTGCGCGGGTCGGTCAGGAGATCGGCCGAGACGTTGACCACGGTGCCCGCCACCTGCGGCACCACCCGGCGCTTGTACGACACGAGCGCCACGTCGGCGCGCTGGCCGCTGCGCACGGAATCGATGTCGGTCGGACGGACATGGGCGTCGACCACCAGCAGGTCCTCCTGGGGGACGATGTCCAGGATCGGCTCGCCGCCCTTGATGACCCCGCCCGGCGTGAAGACCTGGACCGCGACCACCGTGCCGTCCTGCGGCGCCAGCACCTTCAAGCGCCGGAGGAGGTCGGCCGCGGCGATGAGCTGCTCGGAGAGGCTGGCCAGGTCCTTCTGGGTCGCCTCGATCTGGGTCACGATGTCGTTCCGGCGGGTGTTGCGGAGGTCGATCATCTCGAGCTCGGTCTGCCCGATGGTCTGGCGCGCCGCGGCCATGCCGCTCTGCAGGCGCCCGCGCTGCCCGACCAGTTCGGCGTTCGCCCGCTGCAGCGCCAGCAGCCGCGGCCGCCGCTCCAGCCCGCGCTGCACCAGCTCGTTGATCCCCTTCATCTCCTCGTTGATGAAGCCGATCTGCTGGCTGGTGGCCCGCTCCTGCGACTGCATGGCCTGGATCTCCTCGCGGAGCTGCCCGACCTTGCGCTCGAGGATCGAGATCTGGCCGCGATGGGCCTCCCGCCTGGCAGCGAAGAGGTTGCGCTGGCCGGCGACGATCTCCGCCACCTCCGGTTCGGCGATGCGCCGGGCGAGTTCGGTCGGGACCGGCATCTCCTCGGCGTCGGCCAGTTCGGCTTGCAGGCGCGCCAGCCGCGCCTGGGCCAGCCGGTGCTGGCTCTGGACGATCGCGTGGCTGGCGCGCGCCTGCGTCTCGTCCATCTCGACCAGCAGTTGGCCGGCGCGGACCTGGTCGCCCTCGCGCACCAGGATGCGCTTGATGATGCCGGGCTCGAGGAGCTGCACGGTCTTGCGATGGCTCTCCACCCGGACCGTCCCGGGCGCGACGGCGGCGCTGTCGAGTTCGGCCACCGCGGCCCAGCCCCCGAAGCCGCCGAAGGAGACCAGCACCGCCACCAGCGCGACCATGGCCGGACCGCCGACGCGCGGGCGCGTCGCCGCGGGCAGGACGACCGCCCGGCCCGGCGGCAAGGGAAGCGCGGGCAGCCGGGTCACCGCGCCGCCCCCGCCAGCGCCACCGGGCCGTGGCGCGCGATCCCGGGCAGCGGCTCGGTGACGGCGTCGGCCACCCGGACCGCCACGCCGTCGCGCAGTTCGAGAATGCGATCGGCGACCGACAGCAGCGTGTTGCGGTGGGAGATCACGATGACGATGGCCCCCGCCGACCGGGCCCACCGGACGGCCGCCAGCAGGGCGTCGGTCCCGGCCTGGTCGAGATTGGCGTCCGGCTCGTCGAGCACGAGCAGACGCGGCTCGCCGAAGAGCGCGCGGGCGAGGCCGATGCGCTGGCGCTGGCCGCCGGTCAGGAGAAAGCCCGGATCGGTGATCTCGGTGTCGTAGCCGTGCGGCAGCCGCCCGATCAGCCCGTGGACGTCGGCGCGGCGGGCGGCGGCGACGATCGCCTCCGCCGGCGCGTCCTCCAGCCGCGCGATGTTCTCCGCGATCGTCCCGTCGAAGAGGCCGACCTGCTGCGGCAGGTAGCCGCTGACGCGACCGAAGGCGGCACGGTCCCAGTGGTGGACGTCCTGCCCGTCGAGGCGCACGGCGCCGCTGGTCGGCTTCCAGACGCCGGTGATCAGGCGCGCCAGCGTCGACTTGCCGGCGCCCGACGGCCCCATGATCGCCAGCACCTCGCCCGGCTCGACCGTCAGGCTGACGCCGCGCAGGGTCGGCCGCGAGGCGCCGGGCGGGACGTAGACGAGGCGGTCGATCTCGAGCGGGCCCTCGGGCCGGGCGAGGCCGATCGCCGAGCGGACCGCGCGCTGCTCGACCTCGATCTCGCGCAGCCGGCGCAGGGCCGCCCAGGCCGACAGCCACTGCCGCCAGCCCTCGATCAGCGATTCGTACGGGCCGAGCGCCCGCCCGAGGATGATCATCGCGGCGAACAGCGTGCCCGGACCGACGGCGCGATCGATGATGAGGGCGGCGCCGGTCGCGATCAGCAGCACCTGGAGCGACAGCCGCAGCATCCGGGACAGGGCGGCGATCGCCTCCGACCGCAGATGGCCGCGGCGCGCCAGGATCGCCGCCTCGCCATTGGCCTGGCGCCAGCGCACCAGGATGCGGTCGATCAGGCCCATCGCCTCGACGATCTCGGCGTTGCGCAGGGCCGAACCGATATGCTGGTGCGCCTTCACCGAGGCATCGCTCGAGGAGACGAGGCTGCGGTGCGACACCACCTCGTTGACGATGCCGAGCACGGTCAGCAGGGCGGCGCCGCCGATGCCGATCACCCCGTAGGCGGGGTGCATGAGGAAGAGGACGACGAAGAAGAGCGGCGTCCACAGCATCTCCATCGCCGTCGGCAGCGAGCGGCCGGCGAAGAAGCCGCGCACCTCGTTGGCGTCGCGCAGCGTCTGCGTCGAGCCGCCGCCGTCGCGAAGCGCCCGCGCCACGGTGGCCGGGATCGCCACCTCGCCCAGACGCTCGCCGAGCCACTCGCCGAGGCGCTGATGGACGAGGCTGCGGGCGAGCTGCAGCACCGCCGCCGCGGCGAGCGCGCCGATCACCACCACGGTCAGCCAGAACAGCGTCGGCAGGCTGCGGCTCGACAGGACGCGGTCGTAGACCTGCATCATGTAGATGGGCACGACCAGCATCGCCAGGGTCAGGAACAGGCTGATGGCGAACGAAATCACCAGCGCCGGCGCGCAGCGCGACAGCGTGCCGACCAAGCCGAGCGGATAGCCGTCGGCGGCGGTCGCGTCCCGACGCGCGGCCATCACGCGACCAGCGGTACGGCGGCCGGGCCGGGTTCGGGCGGCGCGGCGGCGGGGCGCCGCCGCCAGTCGCCCTGGCGCGGCAGTCCCCAGCGCGTCGGATCGTCCATCAGTCGCGCCATCCGCTCGCCCCAGCGGCGGCCGTGCAGCCAGCGATTGTGGCGGGAGGCGAGGCCGCGCTGGTAGCCGGCGTGCTGCTGGATCGAGTGTCGTTCGAGATGGTAGAGCACCGCCTCCGGCGCGTACCACAGGCGCAGCCCGAGCTCGCGGAGCCGCAGGCAGAGGTCGGAATCCTCGTAGTCCCCGATGACGTAGTCGGTCGAGAAGCCACCGAGGCGGGCGAAGGTCTCGGCCGCCAGCATCAGGCAGGCGCCGGTGATCCCGGGCACCTCGCGCGGCTGCACGGCGCCCGGCGCGCCGCGCGGCATCCCCTTGAGGAAATGCCGGTTCAGCCACTGCCCGTCGGCGCCGCGATCGTAATAGAGTCCGGCGTGCTGGATGGTGTCGTCGGGAAAGAGCAGCAGCGGTCCCGCCGCACCGATGCCCGGCAGCAGGCTGCGGCGCAGCGCCGACAGCCAGCCGGGCCGCTGCGGCAGCACGTCGGAATTGCACGGCACCAGCCAGCGGCCCCGTGCCGCCCGCGCCCCGGCATTGACCGCCCCCGCGTAGCCGAGGTTGCGCCGGTTGACGACCAGCGTCACCGGCAGCCCGTAGACGAGGTCGAGCCCGTGCAGGGCCCGCCGCAGGTCCTCCTGCTGCTCGGGCGAGTCGAGGACCAGGACCAGTTCGGACCGCGCCATGTCCGGGTCGGCCGCGAAGGCGGCGAATTGCGCGGGCAGCAGTTCCAGGCTGCGGTAGAGCGGGACGACGATCGACCAGTCGACCGCGCCGCGGCACGGTCCGAGCTGGTCGACGGTGGGCGCTCCCGCCTCGTCCGCGAGGTCGCGGACGGCATCCGCCAGCGCCGGCGCCAGGCAGCGTTCCAGCAGCACATCGTCGGCAGCCCCCGCCGGAACCGCACCGAGCAGTTCCTGCCGCACCCGTTCGGGGTCGGCCAGCACCGGCGCGGCGGGCAGCTCCACCAGTGCGCCGCTGGCGAGCCGGGCGCGCAGCCGCACCGGGGCATCCGGCATGACCGGCTGCAGGGCGGGGAAGTGCGCCACGAAGCCGTCGCCGGCGAGCCGCCGGCCGTCGGCGCCCGAGCGGGCGAAGGCGCAGGTTCCCGGCGCGATCGCCCGCGTCTCGTCGAAGGCCGAGACGAGTTCCAGCTCGGCGACGACCTCCTGCGGGTCGTGCAGCCAGCCACGCACGAAGAGCCCGCCATCCGCGGAGGCGACGGCGAGGTCGATCTCGCCCGACAGGCTGCGCCCGGCGGCACTCGCCGGCAGCGCGTCGGGAACCAGCGCCAGCGATTCGCGCAGGAGCGCCCGCAGGCCGTGGCTGGCCCGCAGGTAGGGACGCAGGCAGCGCAGCAGGTAGTGCCGCGCGGCCGGCGCCTCGTCCGGCCGCTCCTGGAGATGCCGATGGAGGCCGGTCGCCGGGACGACCGCATCGGGCTCCAGGACGAAGAGCGTCGGCCGACCGAAACCGATCATCAGCACCAGGACGCGGCCTGGACCGAGCCCCTCGGCGCGGTCGACGACGAGCTGCAGGCGGCCGCCGGCGCCGCCCCGCTCGCCGCGGGGCTGGGGCAGGAACGGGTTGCGGCGGACGCCGCGCGAGCCGATCAGCAGGACGCCGCGGACGTCGCCCGGATCGGCCGGGCTCTGACCGACGCAATAGTGCAGCCGGCCACCGAGCGAGAGCGCCTCGCTCCAGCCGGCCGGGCGGCCGGCGACGCCGAGCGCCAGGGCACGGCAGAGGGCGGCGAAGGACGGATCCTCGTGGAGCTTGAGGAAGGTGCCGCCGGTCTCCGCCAGCACCCGGAGCGCGCGGTGGCGGACGATGTCCGGCAGGCGCGGCAGGATCGGACCGGCCGCCGGGACCAGCGGCTCGATCGGCGCCGCCGGCGCTGCCACCAGCAGCGCTGCGTCGGCCGCCCGGATTTCGATGGCGGGAGCGGTCGCACCGGGGGATAGCCCGCCCGGCACCCGGCCGAGCACCAGCAGGTGCCAGCCCTGCTCGGGATCGCCGACGATCGAGAAGACCAGCGGTTCGGGAACCGGTTCGCCGCCCCAGCGCATCTTGGCATCGGCCATCGCGACCGGTTCGGGCAGGGGCGCCCAGAGCAGGGCCACGTCGCCCAGCGCCGCGAACAGGCGCGGGCGCGGCAGGAGCGCCGTCGCACGGGAGGGCATTGCGACGGGCTCCGCCTCGCCAGCGTCGGCCGCAAGGCGCCTGCGCCAGCGCAGGACCGTGCGCTCGCTGACGCCGAGTTCGCGACCGACCTCCGAGGGATGGCGGCCGGACCGGCAGGCGTCGACCGCCTGCCGGATCTCGGCCTCGCTGAATCGCGTGGTGAACATGCGGGGCTGCCGCCCTGCCCGCCTAGACGATCACCACCACGCTGTCGATGCGCGCCTTCAAGTCCGCCTCGCTGAGATTGAGGAGCGTGACCGACGCGCCGTCTCCGAGGTTGATGACGGCATTGCCCAGGCTGTCGCTGGTGATGAGGGACAGCAGGTCGGACGGGTTGCTGATCTCCAGGCCGTTGATGCCGCCCTGGATCTGCAGCACGTCGCCGGTGGCGAAGTCGACGATCACGTCGGCGCCGCCGTTGCTGTTGACGACGAAAACGTCATCGCCTTCGCCGCCCGACAGCGAATCGTTGCCACGATCGCCCGACAGCACGTCGTTGCCGGCGCCGCCTTCGACGACGTCGTCGCCCTGGCCGCCGAATGCGGTGTCGGCGCCGTCGCCGCCGGCGATGGTGTCGTTGCCGGTCGCGCCCAGCACCACGTCGTCGCCGAGGTCGCCGGACACCGAATCGTCGCCCTGGCCGCCGAGCGCGATGTCGTCGCCCTGGCCGCCATGGACGGTGTCGTCGCCCTGGCCGCCGCTGACGACGTCGTTGCCCTGGTTGCCGTTGACGTCGTCGTTGCCCTGGTTGCCGTCGACGAAATCGGTCCCCGACCCGCCCAGCGCGTAGTCGTTGCCGGAGCCGCCGAGGACGATGTCGCCGCCGTCGCCGCCATAGGCCGAATCGTCGCCGCTGCCGGCCTCGACGATGTCGTTGCCGTCACCGGCGAAGAGGTTGTCGTCGCCGGCGCCGCTGGCGAGGAAATTGTCGCCGCCGTTGGCGACGAAGATGTTGTCCTCGCTGCCGCCGATGATGGCGCCGTCGCCGTCGCCGACGAGGAAGACGTAAGGGCTCGAGACCGGCTCGAAGCCGCCCTCGGTGGGCTCGAAGTCGGACTCCGAAAGCCCCTGCTGACTGAGAAGTGCGTCGATCGCGGCAAGAGCGGCCGGGTCCAGCCCACCCTGATCGAAGATGCCACCGGGAATTGTAGCCACGGCCCCCTCGCAGAGATGCGGTTCACTGAGGGGGCATTAGAGGGAGGGCCTCGGCGGGGCTCCAGCGGGAACGGCACCGATTGGCGGGGCTATTTGTGCCCGTACTCGTGCCAGTCGCTACCGACATCGGGAACTATATCATAACGCTTTGTAATGACGGCGCTTTCCGGTTCGCGGAGCGCCGATTCGAACGCACCAGAGCGGTTCAATTGGTGCGCCGCACAATGGCGATGGCGGCGGCGTCGCACATTGCAACGGGCGGTGACCGCGGCCCGGCCCCGTTCGCAGAGCGGAAATGCGGATTGCGAATCCGCGGCCCGAAAGTGCCGGGCGCAATTCGACCACTCCACTCCAAGGTATTGATTTTTCTGGATTCTTGACGTGGCACCGCCGGTTCCGGCCGCGGTCTCCCGGTTGCAATCCCCTCGGGCACGCCCCCTCGGGATCGCAAGGAATTCGGGTCATGACCAGCCAGCTCACCGGTGCCGACGTCCTCCTCTACAAGGCTGGCTACCATTGGCAGACGGAGACGCTGACCTGGGCCATGGTCCCCGACCTCGCGCCGTATGCCGCCGAGATCCGCGCCGCCATCGCGCGCTGGGACGACGCCAGCGACCTCGATCTCGTCGAGGTCGGGCCGTCGCAGTTCGACGATGCCGACATCAAGTTCATCGTCGCCACGCGCGCCGGCTACGAGGGCTACTCCTATCTCCTCGTCGACGATGTCGACGAGACGCGCATCACCGACGCCGTCGTCGAACTGCCGAAGACGCTGGACGCCGACCGGGTCGACTATGTCGTGACGCACGAACTGGGGCATGCGCTCGGCCTGAAGCACCCGACCCGCCTGGACTTCACCCCGGCCTCGCAGGGCCCGCATGCCCCGGCCGAGATGGTGACGGCGAAGACCACGGTGATGGGCTATTTCGACCACCGAGACGGCGCCCTCGGCGAGTGGGACGTCCAGGCCCTGAACGCGCTCTACGGGCCGGAGCGCGACAAGGCGGTCGCCGACGAGATCCATGGCGGCGACGCCCAGAACCAGATCCTCGGCGGGCCGGGGGACGACGTGATCTTCGGCAATGCCGGCGACGACCGGCTCTTCGGCGGCCGCGACGACGACTTCCTCTATGGCGGCCGCGGCAACGACCTCTTGTCGGGAGACCTCGGCGACGACGAGCTGTGGGGCGACGCCGGCGACGACCTGATGACCGGCGGCGCCGGGCGCGACGTCTTCCATGTCGGCATGGGGGACGACATCATCACCGACTTCGAGGCGACGGTGGACCGGATCGTCGCCTCGGGCGCCTACGAGATCGTCCGCGACGGCGGCGATTCGCTGCTGATCGGCGACGGCTGGTCGGTCCGGGTGCAGGACGCCGATCTCGCCTGAACCGGCAGCGCCGGACTGCATCGGCGCGCTGGCACTCGCGGGCCGGGCGATCTAGCATCGCCCGGCCCATGGACCGTCCCCGACGGCTGCCGCCGCTCTGGCTCCTGATCGCGGCCACCGGGGTCGGCGCAGCCAGCCTCCACATCATCCTGCCGTCGCTGCCGCGGATCGCGACGGAGTTCGCCAGCGACTACGGTTCGGCCCAGCTCGCGCTCACCGTCTATCTCGCCGCCATGGCGCCGGCGCAGCTTCTCTATGGCCCCCTCTCCGACCGCTACGGGCGCCGGCCGCTGCTCCTGCTCGGGCTGTCGGGCTATCTCTTCGGAACCATGCTCTGCGTCTACGCATGGTCGCTCGAGGTGCTGCTCGCGGGGCGCGCCATCCAGGCGTTCGGCGGCTGCGCCGGCATGGTCCTCGCGCGGGCCATCGTGCGCGACGTCCATGACCGCGAGCGGTCGGCCGGCCTCATCGCCCACATCACCATGGCGATGTCGCTGGCGCCGATGTTCGCGCCCGCCCTCGGCGGCTGGCTGGAAGTGTGGGTCGGCTGGCGGGTCGGCTTCCTTCTCCTCGGCGCCGCCGGTGCGACCACGCTCGTCGCCGCGTGGTTCCGCCTCAACGAGACCCTGCCGGCGCCGGTGCCGATCGCGCCGCGGGCGATGGTCCGGCACTACGGCCTGCTGATCCGCTCGCGCCCATTCGTCGGCTACACCCTCGGCACCGCGCTCGCCACCGCGTCCTGGTACGCCTTCACCGCCGGCGCGCCATACCTCCTCGTCGAGGCGCTGGGCGAAAGCCCCGGCGCCTACGGCACCTGGATCCTGCTCGCCATGGGCGGATACACGGTCGGCAACCTGATCGCGTCGCGGCGCTCGCAGCATCTCGGCGTCGACCGGATGCTGATCGTCGGCTCGGCCATCGGCATCGCCGCCACCCTGTGGCTCGTCCTCTGGGTCGGCCTCGGCGGCCTCACCGCCCTTGCCCTCTTCGTGCCGGTCATGCTCCTGACCTTCGGGCAGGGCATGACGCAGCCCAACGGCATCGCCGGGGCGATCAGCGTCCACCCGCACATCGCCGGCGCCGCCTCCGGCCTCCTCGGCTTCGTCCAGATGGTGGTAAGCGCGCTGGCGACGCTCTTCCTGGCGGCGATCCAGGCGCCGGTCGCCTGGCCGACCGTCGGCGTGCTCGCCGTCTGCGTCGTCCTGTCGACGCTCGCCTTCCTCTGTGCGATCCTGCCCGAGCGCCGCCCCGCGGTCGCCAAAGCCGCTCCTCCCGCCCCGACGCGCGCCCGTGCGCGGGCCGAACCCCAGGCCGAACCCATGCCCGAACCGTCCGCCATCTGGTCCGGCCTGACGCCGGACGAGCTCGAATACCAGTACAATCCGCAGCGCGCCGTCCCGCACTTCAAGGACTACCAGGCCGAGCGCGAGCCGGCGAACGCGCGGGCCCGCGCCAAGCTCGAGTGCCACCGCGACATCGCCTATGCCGAGGGGCCGCTGCGGGACCTCGACATCTACCCGGTGCCGGGCGCGACCGGTACCGCCGTCCACATCTTCGTCCACGGCGGCTACTGGCGGGCCCAGGACAAGGCCAACTTCGCCTTCGTCGCCGAACATCTGGTCGCGCACGGCATCGCCACCGTGGTCGTCAACTACCCGCTGTGTCCGGCGGTCACGCTCGACGGCGTCGTCGCGTCGGCGCTGGACGCCGTCGCCTGGACCGCGCGCAACGCCCGCAGCTTCGGCGGCGACCCGCGCCGGATCACGCTCTCGGGCCATTCGGCCGGCGCCCATCTCGGCGCCGCCGCCATCGCCGCCGACTGGACCCTCCGCGACCTGCCGCGCGATCTGCTGCAGGGCGCGGTGCTCATCAGCGGGATCTACGATCCCGCTCCGGCCATGCGGACCACGGTCAACGCCGACCTCAAGCTGACGCCCGCCATCGCGAGGCGGCACAATTACGAGCTGGCGACCCCGCACGTCCGCTGCCCGGTGGAGATCATGGCGGGCGGCCAGGAACCCTCGCACTGGATCGACCAGTCGTTCCGCTACGCCCACCACCTCGGCGCGAACGGAATGGGGCCGGGCGTCCGCGTCTCGCCCGGCTTCCACCATTTCGACATCATGAACCAGTACCAGGACCCGGACAGCGACGTGCTGCGCGCCATCCTGCGCCTGGCCCGGCGCTGAACCCGCGCCAGCGCCCCCCGGGTCAGGCCGCCGGCTTCTCGATGAAGATCGCGTAGATCTTGCGCAGCCCCTGGCGGACCTCGAAGTCGCCGACCATGCCGCGGGCGACGAAGAACGTGTCGCCGGGGCCGTAGCTCTCGGCCGTGCCGTCGGCGCCGCGCACCGTCACGCCGCCGTCGAGCACGTGCATCAGCTCGTAGCGCGGAAACGGCACCGGGCGGCGGTGGTAGGGGGTGGTCTCCCAGACGCCGATGGTGAACTGCCCCGTCGCGTCGATGAAGGCCGCCTTGCCCTGCTGGCTCGGCACCGGCCCGAACAGCGTGTCGGCCGCCGGCGGCGTCGACGGGGCCAGCGCCGCGGCCGGATCGATCCGGAGCGGGGGGACCGTGGCCGGCGCCGGCGCGTCGGCCGGTCCGTCGAAGATGACGAAGTACTTGCGCACCCGCCCCGGCTGGCGCCAGCGCACGCGCAGCCCCTTCGGCAGGTAGAACGCCTCCCCGGCGCGGACCGTCACGGCCTCGCCCGCCTCGGGCTCGATCGTGACCTCGCCCTCCAGCAGCAGCATCAGCTCGTTGTTGCCGTGCGGCCCCATCCGGCCGACGAACGGCGTGCAGTCCCAGACCCCGGCCGAGAGCCCGAGACGCTCGTCCTGGAAGAAGTAGCGGCCGCGCTGCCGCCCCTCGCCGCTTTCCAGCGCCTCGGCCGGCAGGGCCCCCCAGTCCTCGAGCCCGGCCCCGCCGGGGCCCTCCGGATGGAAGCGGATGGAAGCGGTCGACATGCGGTCAGCCTCGTCGGATTGCATCGTCACGGATACGCCCATATCACAATCGCCCGGGTTCGGCCGCCTCCCCGCGCGATCCGGCTGCCATCGCTATCGCGCTCCCCTCGTTCCGCCACATCCGCACCAGGGACCACCTACATGTCGAGGACCACGCGCGCCACCCAGTTCCTGCAGCGGGCGGGCATCGCCTTCACCGTCGCCACCTACGACTACGATCCCGGCGCCGAGCGGGTCGGCCTGCAGGCGGCCGAGGCGATGGGCGAGGAGCCGGGGCGGGTCCTGAAGACCCTGATGGCCGAGGTCGACGGCCGGCCCGTCTGCGTCGTCGTGCCGTCGGACCGCGAGGTGTCGATGAAACGCCTCGCCGCCGCCTTCGGCGGCAAGGCGGCGCAGATGATGCGGCCGGCCGACGCCGAGCGCCTGACGGGGTACCATGTCGGCGGCATCAGCCCGTTCGGCCAGAAGAAGCGCGTGCCGACCGCCATCGAGGCGACCACGCTCGCCCTGCCCTACGTCTTCATGAACGGCGGCCAGCGCGGCCTGCAGGTGCGGTTGGCGCCGGACGATGCGCGCCGGGCGCTCGACGCGGTCGCCGCCGCCCTCGTCGCCTGACCGCAGGCGGTCAGGCGGTCGGGCAGTCAGGCGCGGATGGGGCGGATCGCCGGCGGCCGCACCGCCCGGACTGCGCGCCAGCCCAGCGCCGCGAACACGGCCAGCGCCACCACCTGGGCGATGCTGAAGGCCGGCTCCGACCCGGTCGGGGCCAGCCGGTTCAGCGCCGGCACCTTGAGGAAGGCCTGGGCAATGGCGACGAAGACGAGGAGATAGAGGTTGAGCGCCGCACCGGCCGCATAGATGCGGTGCCACGCGCCGTCGAGACGGAAAACATGCAGGGCCGCCACCGTCGGCGCCAGCGTCGCCAGGGCCAGGATGCCGACGCCGTGCGACGGCAGGAAGCCGTTGAAGGGGAAGAGAAAGCCGGTGGCCGACGTCGCCACGGCGGTCCACACGAAGAGACCGGTCCAGGTCCGCGCCACCTGTCCGCGCAGCAGGCCGGGCAGCAGCACGAAGCCGGCGACGATGGCGATCAGGCTGATCGCGGTATGCACCGTGGTCAGGGTCGAAAGGTCGATCATGTCGGCGAGCCCCCACTTGCCAGGAACCGCCATCCTAGTCCTCGGCGCCGGCCCGGCGATGGACGATTCGATCCACGGGGCCGGTTTTCCGCAAAGGGATGTTGCCGGCCGCCGGTGGCTCTGCAATCCTTTTCTCCCGTCCGCCCACCCCCTTCCCCCGAGGCCCGCCATGGCGCGTATCCGCGACATCCGCATCGTCGCGCTGGAGTTCGCCGTACCCGACGACCAGGCCTACGGCATGGCGCGCGGCCTGACGGCGCGGCGCGGCGCCGGACTCGTCGTCCTGGAGACGGACGAGGGCGTGGCGGGCATCGGCGAGGCCTGGGGACCGACCCGGATCACCGCCGAGTACCTCGCCCTGGTGAAGCCCTATTTCGTCGGGACCAGCGTCTTCGCCCAGCGCGGCGTCGCCCAGACGATCTTCGCCAAGCACTACCATTTCGGCATCCA
Organism: Allostella sp.; assembly: GCF_041913585.1. Classification (NCBI taxonomy): domain Bacteria; kingdom Pseudomonadati; phylum Pseudomonadota; class Alphaproteobacteria; order Rhodospirillales; family Allostellaceae; genus Allostella; species Allostella sp. The sequence goes on along the minus strand of NZ_JAYSFE010000005.1, from coordinate 16,967 downwards.
GAACCAGCTCGTCTCGCTGCTGAGCGGCATCGACATCGCCGCCCACGACGCCATGGGCAAGCTGCTCGGCCTCTCGGTCGCGGACCTCATCGGCGGGCGCCAGCGCGAGCGGGTCGCCGCCTATGCGTCGGGCGGCTATTTCACCGCCACCGGCAACCACGAGGCGACCTTGGCGGCCCAGCTCGAGCCGCATGCCGGCCGGGGCTTCCCCGCCTTCAAGATCAAGATCGGCCGCAACCCGACCGAGGACGAGAAGCGCGTCGCGCTCGCCCGCCGCATCATCGGCCACGACGCGCTGCTGACCGTCGATTCCAACGGCAACTACACCTTCGACGGGGTGATGGAGAGCATCCGCCGCATCGCCCCCTACGGCATCCACTGGTACGAGGAGCCGCTGGCGCCGCAGGACTGGAAGGGCTATGCCGAACTGAAGTCGCGCGCGACCGTGCCGATCGCCACCGGCGAGGCGCTCTACACCGTCTTCGACCTGAAGCGCCTGATCGACGGGCGCCTCGCCGACGTCATCCAGCCCGACCTCGCGCTCTGCGGCGGCCTCGACGTCGCCCGCACGGTCGGCATCCTGTGCGGGGCGGAGCACCTGCGCATCTCGCCCCATGTCTGGGGCACCGGGATCGGGCTCGCCGCCGCCATTCATTTCGTCGCCTCGCTGCCGAACTATCCGCATTCCGACAACGTGCCCTTCCCGACCATGGTCGAGTACGACATGGGCCGGAACGCGCTCCAGAACGACCTCTTCGTCGAGCCGATCCGCTGCGTCGACGGCTGGCTCGAGGTACCGAAGGGCCCCGGCCTCGGGGTGACGCTAGATCCCGAGGCGGTGAAGCGCTACACGGTCGCCTGAGCCGCGGGCGGCCGACCGATGCCCCCTGCCCCGCTCCTCGAGGTGCGGAACCTGCGCACCGGGTTCCGTACCCGGCGGGGACTGCTGCAGGCGGTCGACGGCGTGGGATTCGCGATCGCCCGCGGCGAAACCGTCGCCATCGTCGGCGAATCGGGCTCGGGCAAGTCCGTGACCGCGATGTCGATCCTGCGCCTCTTCGGGCGCACCGACCGGGCGGCGATCGAGGGCGCGGTGCTGCTGCACGGGCGGGACGGCGGCATCCGCGATCTCGTCACCCTGCCCGAGCCGGCGCTGCGCGACGTCCGTGGCCGCGAGATCGCGGTCATCTTCCAGGACCCGTCGGCGAGCCTCGACCCGGTCTTCCCGATCGGCGAGCAGATCGCCGAGGCGATCCGCCGCCACCGCCCGGACGAGGCGGCGAATGCCGGCCGGGCGGCGATCGAACTCCTGCGCGACGTCGGCATCGCCGATCCCGAGCGCCGGGTCGCGGCCTACCCCCACCAGCTGTCCGGCGGGATGCGCCAGCGCGTGATGATCGCGATCGCGCTCGCCTGCCAGCCCCGCCTGCTCATCGCCGACGAGCCGACGACGGCGCTCGACGTCACCATCCAGGCGCAGATCATGCGGCTGCTCGCCGACCTCAAGACGGCGCGCGGGATGGGCCTGCTCTTCATCACCCACGACCTGGCACTGGTCGGCGAGATCGCCGACCGCGTCGTCGTCATGTACGCGGGACAGGTCGTGGAGACGGGCGCCACCCGGGCCGTGCTCGCGGCACCGCGCCACCCCTACACGAGGGCGCTGCTGGAGTGCCGGCCGGAGCGGCACTATCGCGACGACGGTCCGGACGAGCGGCTGCTGCGCCCGATCGCCGGCCAGCCGCCACGGCCGACCGAGATCGCCGACGGCTGCCGCTTCGCACCGCGCTGTCCGCTCGCCGAACCGGCCTGCACAGCGGCCGCGGTCGAACTCTCGTCCCTGGGCGACGGACGCGGCAGCCGCTGCCGCCGCTGGGAGGCGATGGCGTGACGGCGCTGATCGAGGTCCAGGGCCTCGCCAAGCACTTCCCGCTGCCGCGTCGCGGTCTCGCCGTCCGCGGCGCCGTGCGCGCGGTCGACGGCGTCTCGTTCGGCGTGGCGCCGGGCGAGGTGCTGGGGCTGGTCGGCGAGTCCGGGTCCGGCAAGTCGACCGTCGGCCGGCTCGCCCTGCGCCTCCTCGAGCCGACCGCTGGCCGGGTCCGCTTCGACGGCGAGGACATCACCGGCGCCTCGCTGCGGGCACTGCGGCCGCTGCGGCGGTCGATGCAGATGGTCTTCCAGGACCCCTATGCCAGCCTCAACCCGCGGCGCAGCGTCGGCGAGGCGATCGGCGAGGTGCTGCGGCTGCACCGCATCGGCGGCCGCGCCGACCGCCGCGACCGCGCGGCGGCACTCCTCGCCAAGGTCGGCCTCTCGGGATCGGATCTCGGGCGGATGCCGCGCGAGTTCTCGGGCGGGCAGCGCCAGCGCATCGCGATCGCCCGCGCGCTCGCCGTCGAGCCGCGCTTCCTCGTCGCCGACGAGCCGGTATCCGCCCTCGACGTCTCGGTGCAGGCGGGAATCCTGGCGCTGCTGCGCGGGCTGCAGGCCGAGCTCGGGCTCGCCATGCTCTTCATCTCGCACGACCTGTCGGTCGTCGAGGTGATGGCCGACCGGGTGATGGTGCTCTATCTCGGCCGGGTGATGGAGGTCGGGCCGACCCGCACGATCTTCACCGCCCCGCGCCACCCCTACACCGCCGGCCTGCTCGCGGCGGCCCCACGGCTCGACCGCGCGGGCACGCCCGCCGTCGTGCTGCGCGACGAGATCCCGAGCCCGGCCGACCCGCCGAGCGGCTGCGTATTCCGCACCCGCTGTCCCTTCGCGCTCGCCGAATGCGCCCGCACCGTGCCGGAGCCGCGCCCGCTCGGACCCGACCACCAGATGGCCTGCATCCGCGATGACCTCTCCTTCTGACGGTCCCGTCCTCGTCGTCGGCGGCCGCGGCTTCGTCGGCGCCGCCGCCGTCCGCCGGCTGGTCGCGGCCGGGCGGCCGGTCACCGTGTTCGGACCCGACACCCCGGTGCCGCTGCCGGACGGCGCCGACGAAATCCGCGGCAGCATCACCGACGGCGCGGCGGTGCGGGACGCCCTGGCGCGCACCGGCGCCCGCCGGGTCGCCAGCTTCGCCGCCTTCTCCGCCGGCGCGGCCGGCCTCACCCGTTCCGGCGAGGGCGATCCCGAGGGCGCCTTCGCGGTCAACGTGCTGGGGTTCCGCCGCCTGCTCGATGCCTGCGCCGACGCCGGCGTGGCGCGCGTCGTCTGGACCAGTTCGACGGTGGTGTTCGGGGCCGCCGAGGATCCCGCCGCGCGCATCGCCGAGGACGCGCCGCGCCGCCCGGTCCATGTCTACGGCCTGACCAAGACCTTGGCCGAGGACGTCGCCGGCTATTTCCGCCGCGTCCGCGGGCTGGAGACGGTGGCGCTCCGCATCCCGCTGATGTTTGGCCCCGGCCTCTGGTACGACGGCGCCGCCGCGGTGCTGAAGCGCATGGTAGTCGCCGCCCAGCCCGACGCGGAGTTCGCCGCCGAGGTGCCGGCCGGCGACTTCGACGCGATGCATGTCGACGACCTCGCCCGGATCGTGGTGCGCGCCCTCGACCATGCGGGCGAACTGGCGGACGTCTACAACCTCGCCGGCTTCACCACCGGCTGGCGGGCGATCGGCCAGGCGCTGGAGCGCCTCGTCCCCGGCTACCGGGTGCGCCTGACCGAGGTCGCGCCGGCGATCCTCTATCCGTTGCAGGACCAACGTCGGATCGCTGCCGACATCGGCCTCGATCTGGCCCATGATCCGACATCGACGCTCGCCGACATGCTGAAGGAACGGACCTCCCCGCCATGAGCCACCGCCAGCGCCTCGCCGATCTCGGCATCGTCCTGCCGCCGCCCAAGGCTCCCGCGTTCGCCTATGTGCCGGTCGCCGTCCATGGCGGCCTCGCCTGGGTCTCCGGCCAGTTGCCGTGGGTCGGCGACGCCCTGATGGCGACGGGCAAGCTCGGCCGCGACATCGACGTCGGGCGCGGCCGCGAGGTCGCGCGCTGCTGCCTGCTCAACGGCCTCGCCGTGCTGGAGGCCGCCCTCGGATCGCTCGACCGGGTCGAGCGGATCGTCAAGGTGACGGGCTTCGTCGCCTCGGCCGAGGGCTTCCAGCAGCAGCCGGCCGTGGTCGACGGCGCCTCGACGCTGCTGGCCGAGATCTTCGGGGAGGCCGGGCGCCACGCCCGTTCGGCGGTCGGCGTCGCCGAACTGCCGCGCGGCGTGCCGGTCGAGATCGAGTTCGTCGCCGCCATTTCCGCCTGAGGAGAGCACGCCATGCCTGGATCGCGCCTGCGGCTGATCGCCGGACTAGCCGCCCTGCTCGTCACCGCCCCGCTCGTCACCGTCCTGCCGGCCCTGGCGGACGATTCCCTCGTCTACGGCAAGACCGATCCGGCGGCCAAGGCCGGCGGCAAGATCACCGTCGGCTCGCTGATCGAGCCGCCGTCGCTCGACCCCTTCCTGCAGGGCGCGGACGCCCGCATCCGGGTCACCGGTCTCATGTACCAGGGCCTCTTCTTCGAGGACCAGACCGGCGTCGCGCGGCCGCTGCTGGCGAGCGGCTTCACCGTCTCCCCCGACGCCCGGACCTACACGTTCAAGCTCCGCCAGGGGGTCAAGTTCCACACCGGCCAGACGATGAGTTCGGCCGACGTGAAGTACAGCTACGACTGGATGCGCGATTCGAAGAACGGTTCGCCCGGCGCCGGCGACCTGTCGTCGGTGACCGAGATCGAGACGCCCGACGCGAACACGGTCGTCTTCAAGCTGTCGCGCGGCAATGCCGCGCTGCCGATGACGCTCACCAACAAGTACGGGGCGGTCATTCCCAAGGGCTATTTCGACGCCAAGGACGCCGGGACCAAGTTCAACGAGGTGTCGGTCGGCACCGGCCCCTACAAGCTCAAGACCTTCCGGCCGAACTCGATCCTGGTGCTGGAGAAGAACAAGAACTACTGGCAGAAGGGCCTGCCCTACATCGACGACATCACCTTTGCGACGATGCCGAACAGCGCCGCCATGGTGGTCGCGCTGCAGAACCGGCGCATCGACCTCGCCCTCTTCTCCCGGCCGCAGGACACCGAGCAGCTCAAGGCCGTGCCCGGCGTCGAGGTCAAGCGCTGGCCGTCGCTGAACCAGAAGACGATCGACCTCGACGTCAAGTACGGGCCGCTGAAGGACGTCCGCGTCCGCCAGGCGATCGCGCTCGCCGTCGACAAGGAGGCCGTCATGAAGGCCTCGATCGCCGGCTACGGCACCGTCATCGGCACCATCGTCATCGGCATGCAGGAGGGCTGGGGCGTGCCGCTCGACCAGCTCGCCAACCAGAAGGTCGACCTCGACCGGGCGAAGAAGCTGATGGCCGAGGCGGGCTTCGCCGACGGCTTCGACATCGATCTCACCACCATCATCGGCTACGACTGGATGGACGCGGCGTCGGTGACCGTCGCCGAGCAGCTGAAGCGCATCGGCATCCGCGTCAACATCAAGAAGATCGAGCTCGGCGTCTGGATCCGCAATTTCCGGGCGCGCGAGATGGGCTTCACCTTCAACGACTGGGGCACGACGCCGGACCCGAGCCTCCTCTACTACCGCCACTTCCGCGCCGCCCCGCAGGGCGCCGACTTCCGCAACTGGAACAACGCCAAGGCCTCCGAGCTGCTCGACCGCGGCCAGGAGGAGACGGACCCCGTCAAGCGCAAGGCGATCTATGCCGAGTTCCAGAAGCTCCTGGCCGAGGAATCGGTGTCGATCATGATGTTCTCGGCCGACCTCATCACCGGCCAGCGCGACCGGCTGAAGAACTACCACCAGCACGCGACCGGCTGGTATTTCGGCCTCGTCAAGGCGTGGCTGGCGAACTGAGTGCGACGCGGACGGAAGCCGGGGAACCGGCTTCCGTCCCGGCTCCTCCCTCCCTGCGATGTTCCGCTTCCTCCTGACCCGGCTCGCCGGCGCGGCCGTGGCCGCGCTGCTGTCGAGCCTCGCGGTCTTCCTCCTGATGCGCGCGGTGCCGGGCGACATCGTCAGCCAGATGCTGGGCCAGTCCGGCAACGACCGCACCGCCGAGGAGGCGCTGCGCGGCTTCTTCGGGCTCGACCGGCCGCTGTGGTCGCAGTTCGGCGACTGGCTGTCGGCGACGCTGTCGGGCGACCTCGGGCGAAGCTGGTACCAGGGCCGGCCGGTGACGATGCTGGTCTGGGAGGCGTTCCTGGTGACGGCCGAGATCGCCGTCGCCACCCTCGTCATCGCCACCCTGGTCGGGGTCCCGCTCGGCGTGCTGGCCGGCATCCGCGAGGGCACCCGGACCGATGCCGCCATCCAGGCGTTCAACCTGCTCGGCCTCTCGGCGCCCGTCTTCTGGATCGGCCTGATGCTGCTGGTCGGCGCCTCGGCCTGGCTCGAATGGTCGCCGCCCTTCGCCTACATGCCGCCCGGCGTCGACCTCGTCGAGAACATCAACATCGTCATCCTGCCGGTGCTCAGCCTGTCGCTGCTGCAGGCCGCCGCCTACAGCCATTTCGTGCGCGACACCATGGTCGCCGAACTGCGCAAGGAGTATGTCCGCGCCGCCATCGCCAAGGGTCTGGCGCCGCGGCAGATCTATTTCAAGCACGCGCTGCGCAACATCCTGATCCCGCTCGTCACCTTCGTCGGGCTGATCCTGATCCAGATCCTGGGCGGCGCGGTCGTCATCGAATCGCTGTTCTCGCTGCCGGGCCTGGGGCGGCTCATTCTCGCCGGCATCCAGGGGCGCGACTATCCGGTGGTCCAGGGGGCGCTGCTCTTCGTCGTGCTGATCGCGCTCGTCGTCAATTTCGCGATCGACCTGCTCTATGGCCTGATCGACCCGAGGCTGAAGCCGTGAGCCGCCTCGCCGCCCTGGCGCGCGAACTCTTCGCGACGCCGCTGCAGGCCCTCTGCGCCGTCCTCCTCGCCGTCTTCGCGGTGCTGATCGCGGTGCCCGGCCTGATCGCCCCGCAATCGCCCTACGCCATCGACGTCGCCCGCGCGCTCCAGCCGCCCTCGGCCGAGCACTGGTTCGGCACCGACGACGTCGGCCGCGACCTCTTCGCGCGCACGATCCACGGCGCCCGCATCACCCTCGGCCTCGTCGCCGGCGCCCTCCTCGCCTCGGCGGCCGTGGGCGGCCTCCTCGGGCTCGTCGCCGGCTATTACGGGCGCGCGGCCGACCTCGTGTTCGGCCGCTTCGTCGACATGATCCTGACCTTCCCGCCGGTCATCGCCGGCGTCGTCATCACCGGCGTGCTCGGCCCCGGCGCCCGCAACCTGGTGCTGGCGCTGGCCGTCGTCTACGTGCCGATGTTCTTCCGCATCGCGCGCTCGGGCGCGCTCGCCGAGCGCCAGCGCACCTATGTCGAGGCCGCCCGCTCGCTCGGCTTCGGCGAGGCCTCGATCATGCTGCGCCAGGTGCTGCCGAACGTCCTGCCGCTGGTGCTGCTGCAATACGTCATCCTCTTCCCGCTCGCCCTCCAGATCGAGGCGGCGCTGGGCTTCCTCGGCCTCGGGGTCGCCCCGCCGACGCCCGACTGGGGTGCCATCCTGGAGCAGGGCAAGAACTTCATCCTGACCGCGTGGTGGATGTCGCTGTGGCCGGGCCTCTTCCTGCTCGCCTCCGCCTTCGCCGTCATGGTGCTGGGGCGGACGCTCCAGCAGCGCTTCGACCGACGCTAGCCCGCGAGACCCGACGAAAGGATCCCGACCATGCCCGTGCGCCTCGCCCATTTCGAGGACGTCCTCGACGGCGACCGCAAGCTGACGCTGCCGGCCGCGCCACGCGCCGTCTATGTCCGCCATGGCACGCTCCAGGCCGCGACCGCGGCCGGCGGCACCGTGTCCCTGGCGGCGGACAGCTGCACCCTCTTCGAGGGCGAACTCGAGCTCTCCGGCCGGGGCGAAGCGTGGTCCTGGGAAGCGACGGCCTACGACTGGGGACCGCTCGTCAGCGACGCCGAGCGGCCTCGCGTGGTGGCGGCCCAGGCCCTGATGATCGATCCGCGCTACCCGATCCTGATGCGCGCCGACCGCGTCGACTTCCCGCCCGGCATCGTGACGCCGAAGCACGGCCATGGCGGGCCCGGCATCCGCCGCCTGCTGCACGGCCGCCTCGTCGCCGAGATCGCCGACAGGGTGCATCGCATCGAGCCGGGCGAGGCCTGGTTCGAGACCGGCCGCGATCCGGTCGTCGGCCGCAACGCCGCGCCGGCCAGCGCCTTCGTCCGAACCATCCTGCTGCCGACCGACTATCTCGGCCGCAGCAGCTTCCTGCCCTGGACCGCCGAGGAGGCGACCAAGCCGCGCGGCGTCCAGTACCGCATCTTCTTCGACACCGTCGTCACGATCCCGGGCTGAGCCGCCCGGCCATGGACGCGCCGGCCGGCCGCACCACGGACACGGATGTCGGCGCGCGACTCGACCGGCTGCTGCACGCGACCGTGCTGCCGTGGTGGCGGCCGATCTGCAGCGCTCCGGACGGCGGCTTCCGGCCGGCCCACGACGTCCGGGGACAGCCGGTCGCCGACCGGCCGATCGCCCTCGTCGCCCAGGCCCGCGTCGTCTGGGCGGCGGCGACGCTGGCGGGCCGCGGCATCGACCCCGGCTTCTGGGGCCCGGTCGCCCGGCGCGGCGTCGGTTTCCTCCTCGACCGCTTCGCCGACCCCGCCCATGGCGGGTTCGTCTGGTTGCTCGCCGCCGACGGCCGCTCGGTCGCAATTGGCGACAAGCATCTCTACGGGCAGGCGTTCGCGCTCCTCGCCCTGGTCGAGACGGCGCGGCTCTTCGCCGATGCCGGGATCGCGGCCGCGGCGCATGGCCTGTGGCAGACGATCCAGGAGCGCAGCCGCGACCGGCAACATGGCGGGCACCTCGAATGGTTCGCCCCGGACTGGCGTGTGCCGCCGCCCGGGGGACGGTCGCCCCTGGGTGTCCCCGACGGCGTCAAGCTCCTCAATACCCACATGCACCTGATGGAGGCGGCCCGGTCCTACGCCGCATGGAGCGGCGCGCCGGCCGCCCGCGAGTGGCTGGCGGAACTGGTGCTCGTCTGCGCCGTCGCCGTCCAGAACCGCGACCCCGCCTTCCCCACCGACCGCCACGCAGCCGACTGGCGGCCGCTCGGCGGCGTCGCCGCGCCGGCCAGCTACGGCCATGCGGCCGAACTCGCATGGCTGCTGCCGCGGGCGGCGCAGGCCGCCGGCGTGCCGGCGGCCGTGCTGCGCGGGCTCTGCGACGACATGGTCGCGGCCGCCATCCGCTTCGGCCTCGATGCGCGCCAGGGCGGCCTCTTCGAAGCGGGTCCGCTCGGCGGCGCGGCCACGCGTCACCACAAGATCTGGTGGGTGCAGGCCGAAGGGCTCGTCGCGTTCCTCGACCGCTTCGCCGCGAGCGCAGACCCCGCCTTCGCCCATGCCTTCCGCGCGACACTGGACTGGATCGAGCGCCGACAGGTCGACCGCATCGGCGGCGAATGGCACGCGGTCGTGCAGCCCGACGGCCGCCTGCGCGGCGACAAGGCGAGCGGCTGGAAATGCCCCTACCATCAGGTCCGCGCCCTACTCCACTGCCGGGACCTGGTGGCGGCCGGCGTCGACGCCGCCCGACCGGCGTAGCGGTCCTCAGGCGCCGCGGCGGCGCACCACCGCGCCGACCACGAGGCCGAAGAGGAGATGGCCGACGAGCGAGGCCCAGGCGAGCGGGATGAAGTCGAGGAAGGCCGGCAGGCCGGCGACCAGGTGGGCCATGACGTAGAGCGCGAAGACCCAGAGGCCGATGCCGTAGCCGATCGCCACCAGCACCCAGGGCAGGCCCGGCATGATCGCCGCCGCCAGCGGCCGGGCGACGAGGAGATATCCCAGCGGATAGAAGACGACGCCGACCACGAGGTGAATCAGTTCGGCCAGCAGTCGGCTCTCCATCCCGAACACGCTCTGCACCAGCGCCGCCGGCTCCAGCGGCCCGCCGACCCAAAGCGGGGTGACGAGGCGCGCCCACACCTCCCAGGTCAGGTCGGCGGCGACCCCCGCAAGCAGCGCGGTGGCGATCAACCCGCCGGTCAAGGTCGGCACGGCGGAACGGGCGGCAATGGCGGTCATCGGGCGGGTCCTCCTGTGGCAGGCGGGCCGGATGCCCGCCCCGCCTCCCTATCGCCGCACCGGCCTCACCGACCACTCAAATGGACGTGAAATACGACAAAGAATATGTACGAACCGGATAAAGATTTCTCCTAACGATATTTTTCGCGATGATGTAACAATACCTCCTCGGGAGACGAACTACTGTGCTGCGTCGCGCCGACGTCGCGGTTGTCCGACGGTCTGGGCGACGGCGAGCAGCAGCGACGAGACGACGATCATGATCGTCGAGATGGCGGCGATCGTCGGGTCGATCTGGTCGCGCAGCGCGTTGAACATGCTGCGCGTCAGCGTCGAGTTCGGGCCGCCGGAGACGAAGAGCGCCACGATCACCTCGTCGAACGAGGTCAGGAAGGCGAGCACCGCCGAGGTCGCGACCGAGAATCGGATCTGCGGCAGCGTCACGAGGAGGAAGGCGCGCGGCCGCGAGGCACCGAGGCTGCGCGCCACCATCTCCTGGCTCATGTCGTGGCTCTTCAGGGCCGCCGTCACGATCATCAGCACGATCGGGATCGCCAGCATCGAATGGGCGAGCACGATGCCGGCCATGGTGTTGACCAGCTTCAGCTTTACATAGGCGTAGAAGACGCCGATGCCGACCAGGATGACCGGCACGATGATCGGCGTCACCAGGAGCGCGAAGACGAGCCGGCCGAGGCCGACGCGGGCGGCGAAGAGCCCGTAGGCGGCGAGCGTGCCGAGCGGCGTCGCCACCAGCATCGTCAGGAACCCCGCCTTCAGCGACGTCCACGTCGCCTGCATCCATTCCGGCGAGGCGAGGTAGCTGCGGTACCAGCGCAGCGACCATTCCCGCGGCGGGAACTCCAGGTACTGCGAGCCCGAGAAGGACATCGGGATCACGATCAGCGTCGGCAGGACGAGGAAGGCCATCACCAGCACGGCCACGGCGTAGAGCCAGAGCCGCCGGCCATGGGTGATCTGCGTCTCGGTCGCGGGACGGGAGAGCCAGCCCATGGTCAGTGGCCCGCCCCCAGCACCCGGTCGAGCCGGACGAGGCGCGAGGCGCCCCACAGCAGCACCAGCGTCAGCGCCAGCAGCACGACGCCCAGCGCGCTCGCCGCCCCCCAGTTGAAGAAGAGCTCGATGTCGGTGGCGATGCGGTTGGAGACCATGATGACCCGGCCGCCGCCGAGCACCGCCGGGGTGACGTAGAAGCCGAGGCAGAGGATGAAGACGATGAGCGCACCGCCGAAGAGGCCGGGCAGCGACAGCGGGAAGAACACCTTCCAGAAGGCCGCGGCCGGCCCGGCGCCGAGATTCGCCGCCGCCTTCACGTAGTCGCGGTCGATCGCCCGCATCGCGCCGTAGACCGGCAGGATCAGGAACGGCAGCATGATGTGGACCATGCCGATCAGCGTGCCGTTGAGGTTGTGGACGAGGGCCAGCGGCTCCGTCCACAGGCCGAGTTCGATGCCCCACTGGTTGACCAGGCCCTGGCGCTGCAGCAGCACCAGCCATGCGTAGGTGCGGACCAGCAGCGACGTCCAGAACGGCAGCAGCACCCCGATCATGCAGAGGTTGGCGAGCCGCGGCGGCAGTTGCGCCAGTGCGTAGGCGAGCGGATAGCCGAGCAGGACGCAGAGGCCGGTGGTCAGCAGGCTGACCTGGAAGGTGGTGACGAAGGTCCGCCGGTAGGACGGTTCCTCGACCATGCGGCGATAATGCTCGAGGCTGAGACCGCCGTCGTCGCCGAGGAAGGACAGCCAGAAGAGCCAGCCGACCGGCAGCACCATGGCGACCAGCACCAGCAGCAGGGCCGGCGAGCCGAGGCCGAAGAGCGCCAGCCGCTCGCGCGCGGCGTCGCGCCTCAGGCCGGCGGCGTTGGGGCGGTCGGTCATCGGTCGGCGATGACGACCGTGTCGGCCGGCGACAGGCCGAGCGTGACCGCGCTGCCCTTGGCCGGTATCGCGGCGGCACCGGGGGCGGTGCGGACGGCGATCCGGGTACCGTCGGCCAGCACCGCCTGCACCAGCACGCTGTCGCCCTGGTAGACCACGTCCTCGACGGTGGCGGCGAAGCGGTTGTCGTCGCCCGGTCCCTCCCCGGTCACCAGCCGCAGGCGCTCCGGCCGGACCATGAGGAGGTGGCGCTCGGCCGCCGGCGGCGTCGATTCCGTCCGCAGCGGGCGGCCGGCATGGGCAAAGCCGGCAGCGCTCCGCGCCACCGGCAGGAAGCTCGATTCGCCGATGAACTCGGCAACGAAGCGGTTGGCGGGCTGCTCGTAGATGTGCCGCGGCGTGTCGAGCTGCATGATGCCGCCGCCGTGGATGACGGCGATGCGGTCGGACATGGTCAGCGCCTCGCGCTGGTCGTGCGTGACGTAGACCGTCGTCATGCCGAGCCGCTCGTGCAGCCGCCGGAGCTCGATCTGCATGCGCTCGCGGAGTTGCTTGTCGAGCGCCGAGAGCGGCTCGTCCATCAACAGGATGCGGGGCTCGAAGACGATGGCGCGGGCGAGCGCGACGCGCTGGCGCTGCCCGCCCGAGAGCTGGTCGACGCGGCGGCCGCCATAGCCGGCGAGCTGCACCAGGTCGAGCGCCGCCTCGACCCGCCGCTCCGCCTCCGCCCGGGCGACGCCGCGCAGGCGCAGGGGAAAGGCGACGTTGGCGGCCACGTCCATGTGCGGGAAGAGCGCGTAGTTCTGGAAGACCATGCCGACGTCGCGCTTGTGCGGCGGGCGGCGGATCACCTCCTCCTCGCCGAAGCGCAGGCTGCCATGGTCGGGCCGGGTGAAGCCGGCGAGCACCATCAGCAGCGTCGTCTTCCCCGACCCGGACGGCCCGAGCAGCGTCAGGAACTCGCCGCTCCGGATATCGAGGTCGACATGGTCGAGGGCATGGACCCGCCCGTAGGTCTTGGTGACCTGGCGGATGGTGATGGGAAGTGCCGCGCCGCGCGCCATGCCGGTTCCGTCTCGCCCGAGGTTCGTCCAAAAAGAATGGGCCGCCGCTCCCCCCGGGGCGGCGGCCCGGTCCCCGCCCCCCGGAGACTACTCGGTCAGCATGTTCTGGTAGGCGGCCGCCGCCTTCGCCTCGTTCTTGATGTACCAGTCGAGGTCGATGATGAGCTGCCGGGCGGCGTTGTCGGGATGCGAGGGCAGCCGCTTGGCGTAATCGGCATCGATCGTGCCGAGCTCGTAGGCCTTCTTGTTGGTCGGGCCGTAGGTGATGTACTTGGTGAACTCCGCCTGATACTTCGGCTTGGAGATCTCGGCCAGGAACTTCATCGCCAGGTCCTTGTTCGGCGCCCCCTTGGCGATGGCGTAGCAGTCATAGTCGAGCAGGCCCTGGTTGAAGGTATAGGCGACCTTGCCGCCGTCCTTCGCCACGACGTCGAAGCGGCCGTTCCAGCCGGTGATCATGTCGACCTCGCCGTCCTTCATCAGCTGCGCGTGCTGCGCGCCCGACGACCACCAGACGGCGATGTGCGGCTTCAGCTCCTTGATCTTCTTGATCGCGCGCTCGATGCCGCCCGGCGCCGACAGCGTCTCGTAGACCTTGTTCGGCGGCACCCCGTCGGCCATCAGGGCCGGCTCCAGCGCCCCCGCGACGGCGTTGCGGTAGGAGCGCTTGCCCGGGAACTTCTTGACGTCCCAGAAGTCGGCCCAGCTCTGCGGCCCCTTGTCGCCGAAGGTCTTGGTGTTCCAGGCGAGCACCGTCGAGAAGACGTCGCCGCCGACGCAATAGTCCTGGTAGAAGCCGGGCGTGAAGGACGAGACGTCGATCACCTTGTAGTCGAGCTTCTCGAGGATGCCCTCGGCACCGGCGCGGGCGGCGCTGCCCGACCCGCTGGTGACGATGTCCCAGGTGTTGGCGCCGGCACGGATCTTGAGGCGAAGATCGGCGATGCCGCTGTAGGTCTCCTCCTTCACCTTGATGCCCATCGCCGCGGCGGCCGGCTGGAACAGGGCCTTGCTCTGCCCCGCCTGGTAGGAGCCGCCGAAGGACACGACGGTCAGTTCCTGGGCTGCGGTCGGGGCCGCCACTCCGAGGGTCACGATGGCCGCGGCGGCGATCGCCGGTAGGGACTGGATGCGCATGGGCCTGCTCCCCGTTCTGTATGCCTCGGCCCTTGGACTGGGCCATGGTTGGATCATCGGTAGCGCTTTGGTCGCGGCGAAAGGGCCATTCTGGAATGGCCGCCATACCATTACCCGCACTCGCTCGCCTGGTAGCGCGCGCGGGCGAGCCATTCGGGATCGATCTCGACGCCCCAGCCGGGCTCGCTCGGGATCGTCACCCGCCCGCCCTCGACCTTGTAGGGGTCGTTGCGGAAGAGCCCGTACTGCCAGGGATAGTAGTCCGCCTCCTCGATCGAGAACTCGAGATAGTCGCCGGCGTTCGGGATGGCGCCCAGGAGATGCATGGTGAACAGCGTCACCATCGACAGGTTGGCGCTGTGCGGCGTGCAGGGCAGCCCCGCCTCGGCGCCCATCGCCGCCACCCGCATCGTCCGGGTCAGGCCGCCCAGGTAGCAGACGTCGGGCTGGATGATGTCGACCGCCCGCATCTCGATCATGTGGCGCCAGGTCGGGATCATGCAGTCCTGCTCGCCGCCGGTGACGTCGAGCGACAGCGCCTCGCGGACCTCCTTCGTCTGCTCCAGTTCCCAGTAGGGGCAGGGCTCCTCGAAATGGCGGACGCCGTGGTCCTCCAGCATCCGGCCGACCGCGATGGCGCGTGCCGGGCTGAAGCCGCTGTTGGCATCGACCAGCAGGTCGACCTCGTCTCCCAGCGCCTTGCGCACGGTCGGCACGATCGCCTCGGTGCGTCCCGGCCACTCGTCGACGTCATGCCCGCACTCGGCGCCGATGCGGAACTTGAAGGCGTCGAAGCCGTGGGCGTCGCGCAGCCGCTTCAGCCGCTCGGCCTCGGCCTCGGGCGTGATGTCGCGCTTCATCGACGATGCATAGGCGCGCAGCCTGCGCGGCGTGCCGCCGATCAGTTCGCAGACGCTGCGCCCCTCCAGCTTGCCGCGAAGATCCCAGAGCGCGGTGTCGAGCCCGGTCATGGCACGCCGCAGGTAGGAGCCGGGGAACTTGTGCTCCTTCTCGGGGATGCGGCGCATCAGCCGATCGATGTCGAGCGCATCCTCGCCCAGCGACCAGGGCGCCACCTGGCGGTGGAGCACCTGCATGGTGATGTCGGCATTGTAGGGCGACACCTGTCCCCAGCCCTGGCTGCCGTCGTCGGCGGTGACGCGGACGAAGCCGACGAACTCGTTGCAGAAGCTCTCGATGCTGCGGATCTTCATCTCGGCCGCGCCCCGCCTGGAGTGACGAACGGCGGCGATCCTCGGACCGCATTGGACGCGACAAAAGGTCCACTCTCGTCCTAGCGTCATACCAATCGGGCACCTGCGAGCCCGCTCGGGGGAGGAACGCCCTTTGGTGAAACGGGCCGGCGGCGCGCTGCTGTTCTCGATCGAGATCGACCCCGCTTCGGCGCGGCCGGTGACGACGCAGCTCTATGCCGCCCTGCGCGAACTGATGCTGTCCGGCGCCATCGCCGGCGGCGAGCGCCTGCCGGCCACGCGGACGCTGGCCCGCGAACTCTCGCTGTCGCGCACCACCGTCATCCAGGCCTTCGACCGGCTGATCGCCGAGGGGCTGATCGAATCGCGGGTCGGCGCCGGCAGCTTCGTCAGCCGGGCGCTCAATGCCGAGCGGCCGCTGGCGCCGCCGGCGGCGGACCCGGCAGGGACGGCGCCCCGCGAGCCGCGGCTGTCGCGGGCCATGCGCTGGGCGGTCGACCGCTTCGGCCCGCGACCGCGCCTCCCGCATCGGCCGCGCGCCTTCGTCACCGCGCTGCCCGCCTACGACGCCTTCCCGATGGCGCAGTGGGCCCGCCTCATGGCCAAGCACTGGCGCGGCCCGCGCGACGAGGTCATGGGCTATGGCGAGCCCTCGGGCCACCTCGCGCTGCGCCGGGCGATCGCCGGCCACCTGCGCTCGAACCGCGGCATCGCCTGCGAAGCGGAGGAGATCCTGGTCGTCGGCGGCGCCCAGCAGGCCTTCCACCTGATCGGCAGCGTCCTCATCGACCCCGGCGACCGCGTCTGGTTCGAGAACCCGGGTGCGATCGGCGCCCGCAACAGCCTGCTCGCCTGCGGCGCCGAACTGGTGCCGGTGCCGGTCGACGGCGAGGGCCTCCGGGTCGAGGAGGGCCTCGCCCGGGCCCGGCATTTCCGGCTCGCCTTCGTCACGCCCTCGCACCAGCAGCCGCTCGGCCACGTCCTCAGCCTGGAGCGGCGGTTCGCGCTGCTCCAGGCGGCCGAGCAGGCCGGGGCCTGGATCGTCGAGGACGACTATGACGGCGAGTTCTTCTTCGGCCGGCGGCCGCTGCCAACCCTGAAGAGCGTCGACCGCACCGGCCTCGTCATCTATGTCGGAACCTTCAGCAAGTCGCTGTTCCCGGCGCTCCGGCTCGGCTTCATGCTGGTGCCGGGGGAACTGGCGGAGGTCTTCCGCACCGTCGCCGCCGCCTTCGTCCAGGGGGTGCCGACCAGCGTCCAGGCCGCCGTCGCCGAGTTCATCGAGGAAGGACATTTCGCCACCCACATCCGGCGGATGCGCCGCATCTACGAGGAGCGGCACGCGGCGCTCATCGACGCCGCCGGCCGGCACCTCGCCGGCGCGCTGGAGGTGATGCCGACGGACAGCGGCCTGCACACGGTCGGCCGGCTCGCCCCCGGCCTGTCGGAAACCGAGGTCGCGGCCGCCGCCGACCGCCACCGCATCACCGTCTCGCCGCTCGCCCGCTTCTCGATCGAGCCGACGGCCGAGAGCGGCCTCGTGCTCGGCTTCGGCGGCGTCGC
>NZ_JAYSFE010000004.1:0-82028 GCF_041913585.1 Allostella sp. | reverse complement strand
GTTTTTATTGAATTCAATAAAACACGGGGGCGGACGCAAACATCCGCCCCCGTGTTTGTACCACATCAGCTCGATATTTTGATATTGGCGGCCTTGACCACTTTTTTCCATTTCTCGACATCGCGGGCGATCGCCCGCAGGAACTGCTCAGGTGGTCCGCCGGCCGGCTCGACGCCGGCGCCGGCGAGGCCGGAATCGAGCCGCGTCCGGGGGTGGAGTGCGCGCGCCTTGTCGGCCTGGGCGCGGCCGGGACCGTCGTCGGCGATGGTGAGGCGCAGCCGGCCGTCGGCGACGACGGCCGCGACCGCGATGCGGCCGCGCGACCACTTGAAGGCGTTGTCGAGCAGGTTGCCCAGCATCTCCTCCAGGTCCTGGCGCTCGCCGGCGAAGGCGACGTCGTCCGCCAGGTCGCGCGACACGGTCACATGGCGATCGGCATGGATGCGCTCCAGCACGGCCAGGAGATCGGCCAGGACCGGGCCGACGGCGACGCGGGCGCCGAGCACGCCATGGGCGGCCGCCGCGCGCGCCCGGCGCAGGTGGTGGCGGATCATCCGGTCCATCTGGCCGACCGCCTCGGCCAGTTCCGGCGAGCCGCGGCGGGCCGCCTCCAGGGCGGCGACCGAAAGCGGGGTCTTGAGGGCGTGGGCGAGGTTGCTCGCATGGGTGCGGGCGCGCGCGACCACCTCCTGGTCGTGGCGCAGGAGCGCGTTCACCTCCCGCACCAGGGGCGCCACCTCGGCGAAGGTGTCGGGATCGAGCGCCTGGCGCCGGCCGCCGCGGATGTCGGCCAGTTGCCGGCCGATGCGACGGAACGGCGCGAGGCCGATCGTCGTCTGGAGCAGGACCGCGACCGCGAGGCCCAGCCCGAGCACCGAGAGCGCGATCGCCAGCGTCCGGCCGATCCGCGCCGCCTCGAGGTCGATCGCATCCTGGGGCCCCGCGACGGTCAGGGTCAGCGGGCTGGGCGATCCCGGCACGGTCGCCGTGCGGCGGAGCAGGCGCAGCGGCCGCCCGTCCGGTCCGACCGCCCCGGCATTCCCCGCGGGCGCGATCTGCTCCGTCCACAGGGACCGGGAGCGCAGGCGGACCACGGCGCCGTCGGCCACCTGCCAGTACCAGCCGGAGAAGGCGCGCTCGAAGGCCGGGTCGGCCAGCGGCCGATCGAGGGTCACTGCACCGTCGGCGGTGACCTCGACCGCGGCCAGCAGCGCGGTCAGCGTCGCCGCCAGGCGCTCGTCGAAGCCGTGCTCCAGCGTTCCGCGCAGGAGCTGGCCGATCCAGACCCAGGCGACGACGAGGGCGACGGCGATCCACAAGGCCGCCCCCGCCAGCAGGCGAACCCTAAGGGAGGCTGCCGTCCGCACCGCCCTCGCCCCCCTCCTCCGCCGTCAGCCGGTAGCCCTGGCCGCGAACCGTCTGGATGCGGTCGCGCCCGACCTTGCGCCGCAGCCGGCCGATGATGACCTCGAGCGAATTGTAGTCGCGCTCGACATGGTCCTCGTAGACATGCTCGCTCAGTTCGGAGCGCGACACGACCTGTTCCCGGCGATGGATCAGGTAGGCGAGGATGCGCCATTCGAAGGCGGTCAGAGTCAGCGCCGCGCCGTCGAGCGTGAAGACGCCGAGCAGGGTGTCGAAGGCGATGGCACCGCAGCGCAGCACCGTGTCGCCATGGCCATGGGCGCGCCGGATCAGGGCGCGCAGGCGGAAGACCACCTCCTCGGCCCGGAACGGCTTGACCAGGAAATCGTCGGCGCCGGCCTTGAAGCCCTCGACCTTGTCGGCCCAGGCGTCGCGCGCGGTCAGGATCAGCACCGGCAGCGTGCGGCCGGCCCGCCGCCACCCGTGCAGCACGGCGATGCCGTCCCGCCCCGGCAGGCCGAGATCGAGAACGGCGGCGTCGTAGGGCTCGGTCTCGCCCTGGGCGGCGGCGCGGTCGCCGTCGCCGGCGACGTCGACCGCATAGCCGGCCCGGCGCAGCGTCTCCGCCAGCGCCGTCGCCAGCCGGAGGTCGTCCTCGACCAGCAGGACCCGCATCGGCCTAGCGTCCGTCCGGCTTCAGCGCGTCGACGAAGCCGTGCCCCTCGACTTCGAGGAACTCGCCGGTCGCGGCGTCGAGCCGGATGCGGATGACGTTGCCGCGGCGCGTCAGGAACCGCACCTCGTAGGCGAGGCGCCCGTCGTCGTCGCCGCGGATGTCGGCGTCGAGGACCGTGCCGTCGAAGCGGCCGTTGACCCGCGCCAGCACGGCCGCCAGCGGCAGCACGCCGCGCCGCGGCCGGTCGTCGGCCAGGGAGGCGGCGGCGGGCAGCCAGGCCAGCAGGGCGAGGAGCGTGCGTCGGGCGATCATCGGTCGAACGGACAATGCCGGGTTTCCCTTGAACCGAAGCTGAACGGATGGTTTGGAACAGGTTCAGGGGCGAACCGCTATCCCTGGCCTCCATCGGACGGCGGCCGGGCAGCGGGCCCGGTGCCGGCCGGACCAGGAGAGATCGCCATGAACCTCACCCACAAATCGCTCGCCGCCGCCGGCATCCTCGGACTGGCGCTCGCGGGTGCCGCGGGTGCCCAGACCCCGATCCGCGATGTGCTGGCGCCCGCCGGCATCACCATCAGCGGCACCGTCACCGACGTCTTCGGCAACAAGTTCGTGCTGGAGGATGCCAGCGGCAAGGTCCTGGTCGAAAGCGGGCCGGAATGGCACCGGCGCCTCGACATCCAGGCGGGCGAGAAGCTGAGCGTCTCCGGCCGGCCCGACGGCCGCAACTTCGAGGCCTTCACCATCACCCGCGCCGACGGCACCCGGATCGAGATCCGCCCGGCCGGCGCGCCCCCGCCCTGGGCCGGCCCGCGCGACGACCGCGGCCCCCGCGGCGACCGCGGCCCCCGCCACGTCGCCCCGCACGAGGAGAAGCCGCGCGCCGAACTGATGGAGATCCTCCGCCAGGCCGGCTACCGCGACCTCGACGATGTCGAGCGCAAGCGCAACCACTACGAGGTCGAGGCGCGCAACCGCTTCGGCGAGAAGGTCGAGGTCCATATCGACCTCGCCGGCAACATCTACCGGGAAAAGCGGGACTGAGGTCCCGCCGTCCCTCGCCCCCGAAATGCAGACGGCCCGCCGAAAGGCGGGCCGTCTGGCATTCGCTCGGGAAGCCGCGACTCAGGCGGCGGCGGCCGCCTTCTTCTCCTGCGCCTTCTCGATGCGGCGCTTCAGGCGCAGCGCCTCGCTCGGCAGCTTGGAGTCGCTGGTGCCGAGCAGGAAGGCGTCGATGCCGCCATTGTGCTCGATGGTGCGCAGTCCGTGCGTCGTGACGCGCAGCCGCACGGTCGCCCCCAGCACGTCCGACATCAGCGAGGTGACCTGCATGTTGGGCAGGAACCGCCGCTTGGTCTTGTTGTTGGCGTGGCTGACATGGTGACCGGTCTGCACGGCCTTGCCGGTCATGGGGCAGCGACGGGCCATCGAACTCGCATCCTTCGGGGCATATTGCGGGGCGGTCCCGCCAGGGGGCGGACCGCGGAAGTCGGGCCTTCTACGCGAGCCCGGCGGCGCCGTCAAGCATTGCCCGGGCGCGCGCACCAGCGCAGCCAGGCGGCTCCGGCCAGCGCCGAAGCAAGGGAGCCGACGAGGACGCCGAGGCGCATCTGGTCGAGCACGCGGTCGGAGTGGAAGGCGAGGCTGCCGATGAAGAGGCTCATGGTGAAGCCGATGCCGGTCAGGAGTGCCGCGCCATAGAGCTGCGACCAGGAGGTGCCGCGCGGCAGGCGGGCGACGCCGGCGGCGATCGCCAGCCCGGCCGCCAGCATGACGCCGGCCTGCTTGCCGACGAAGAGCCCGAGCGCGATCGCCGCCGGCAGCGGTTCGGCCAGCGTCGCCGGCGACATCCCGGCCAGGACCACCCCGGCATTGGCGAAGGCGAAGAGCGGCAGGATCGCGAAATTGACCCACGGCGCCAGCCCGTGCTCGAAGGCATGGGCGGGGCCCTCGCGCCCGTCCCGCCCCGACAGCGGAACCGCGAGGCCGAGCGCCACGCCCGCCAGCGTGGCATGGATCCCGGACTTGAGGACGGCGACCCACATCACCGTTCCGACGACGACGTAGGCGGCGACGCGGACGACGCCCAGCCGGTTGAGCAGCGCCAGCAGAACCAGCGCCAGGGCGGCGACGACGAGTGCCGTCGCCGACAGGTCGCCCGTGTAGAAGACGGCGATGACGAGGATGGCCACGAGGTCGTCGACGATCGCCAGCGTCAGCAGGAAGATGCGCAGCGCCGGCGGGAAGCGCCGTCCCAGGAGGGCGGCGATGCCGATCGCGAAGGCGATGTCGGTCGCCGCCGGGATCGCCCAGCCGCCGAGGATCGCCGGCTCGGCGCGGGCGACGGCGAGATAGACGGCGGTCGGCGCCAGGACGCCGCCGAGCGCGCCGGCGATCGGCAGCGCCGCCACCCGCGCGTCGCGCAGCGACCCCGCCACCGCCTCGCGCTTCAGTTCCAGCCCGACGAAGAGGAAGAAGAGGGCCATCAGCCCGTCGTTGATCCACAGCAGCAGCGGCTTGGCGATCTCCAGCGCACCGACCCGGACGGCGACCGGGACTTCCAGGAACAGGGCGTAGAGCCGGTCGAGCCCCGGCAGGTTGGCCGCCAGCATGGCGAGGACGGCCGCCGCCGCCAGCAGCAGGCCGCTGCGCGCCTCGTCCGAGAGATGGCCGAACCGCCGGGTCATCCGCGTCCTTCATGGCCGAGGAAGCGCTGGACGAGGCGCCGGGCGGCGGCGGCCGGGGGCTGCCGGCCGGCCGGCACCTCGCGCTCGGCCGCGCCGATCCCGTCCGCGACGGCCGGATCGTCCCGGAAGGCGGCGCGCAGCCCCTCCTCGATCTCGGTCCAGAGCGCCGCCCGGGCCTGGGCGGCGCGCCGGCGCTGCAGGGCGCCCGCCGCCTCCATGGTCGCGCGATAGCGCTCGATCGTCTCCCAGGCGGTCGCCAGCCCGGCGCCGGTCTGGGCCGAGACCGGCTCGACCACCGGCTTCCACGGCGGGTTCGCCGGCCGGAGCATCCGCATCGCCGCACGGTAGTCGGCGGCCGTCCGCTTCGCCGCCGCCTCCAGATCGCCGTCCGCCTTGTTGACGAGCAGCAGGTCGGCGATCTCGACGATGCCCTTCTTCAGGCCCTGGAGTTCGTCGCCGCCCCCCGGCAGCAGCAGCAGCAGGAAGAGGTCGACCATTTCGGCGACGGCCGTCTCCGACTGGCCGACGCCGACGGTCTCGACGAGCACCACGTCGAAGCCGGCGGCCTCGACCAGCGCCATCGCCTCGCGCGTGCGCCGGGCGACGCCGCCCAGCGTGCGCCCCGCCGGCGACGGTCGGATGAAGGCGGCCGGGCTCCGCGACAGTTCCTCCATCCGCGTCTTGTCGCCGAGGATGGAACCGCCGCTGACCTTGGACGAGGGATCGACCGCCAGCACCGCCACCTTGTGGCCGCGGCCGACGACATGCAGCCCGAACGCCTCGATGAAGGTCGACTTGCCGACGCCGGGCACGCCCGAGATGCCGATGCGGATCGAGCGGCCGGCCGCCGGCATCACCGCCGCCAGCAGCGCCTCGGCCGCCGGACGGTCGTCGTCGCGCGCCGACTCGACGAGGGTGATCGCGCGCGCCAGCGCCCGGCGCTGTCCCGCCAGCACCCCGGCGGCGAGGTTCTCCACGTCTGTGCTGTCGGGCAAGGCTGGCCACTCCCGGATCGGTGCCCTCGATCGAACGGCCATCATAGCCGACCCGCTCCCCCAGGGGACCGTCGCCGCGTCACCCAACCATGAGGATAGATTCCCCGTGGATGATTGCCCACACATGCATCATGCTCGTCACGGCAGCACGCTTCCAGGTCCATCCGCAGCGACGGAGACCGGTCGATGGCTCAGCTCACGGGCACACAGAATGCCGACCTCCTGGTCGGCACGGACGAAGCGGACACCATCCACGGGGCCGACGGCAACGATCGCCTTCTCGGTCTGGCGGGAAACGACTCCCTCGACGGCGAAGGCGGCGACGACACGCTCGTCGGGTCGGACGGCGACGACACGGCAGATGGCGGACCCGGTCGGGACCAGATTGCCGGCGGCAACGGTACCGACCTGATATGGGGCTCGGAAGGGGCCGACACGATCGACGGCAACGACGGCGCCGACGAGATCGTCGGCGATTCCGACGCCATTCTCGGTGGCGACGACGACCTGATCGCCGGCGGCGGCGGGAACGACACGATCCTGGGCATGGGCGGCGGCGACCAGATCCTGGGCGGTCCCGGCGACGACCGCCTGTCCGGCGACGGCTGGGACCCGACCAATCCGCTGCCGAACCTGGCCGACACGCTGCGCGGTGGCCAGGGCGCGGACACGATCCTCGGGGGAGGCGGAGACGACCGGCTGTTCGGCGACCTCGACGACGACGCGCTCCATGGTGACGTCGGGGCCGACCTCATCTTCGGCGGCCCGGGAAACGACCAGTTGGTCGGCGACGACCCCGCCACCGGCTCCTCGGCCGACACGCTGTTCGGCGGGCTCGACGAGGATGGGCTCTATGGGTTCGGCGGCGACGACTGGCTCTACGGCGACATCGGCAAGGACTTCCTCTCCGGCGGATGGGGCAATGACTCGGCATTCGGCGGCGACGGCCGCGACGCGGTGTTCGGCGATGCCGGCAACGACAGCATCCTGGGCGGTCCCAACGCCGACCTCTTCGCGCTCCAGGACGAACTCCTGGTCGGCGGCGAGGGCGACGACACCATCCATGGCGGCGCCGACGACGACCTCGTGCTGGGCGGGCCCGGCCAGGATTCGTTGATGGGCGACCGCGACGCCGATTCCGTCCACGGCGGGGCGGGGGACGACACGGTCGCAGGCGGAGACGGCGACGACACGGTCGCCGGGGATGGCGGAAACGATTCGGTCTTCGGCAATGGCGGCCGCGACACGCTGCTCGCGGGACCCGGCAACGACCACCTGGAAGGTGGCGACGGCGACGACGTCATCCTGCTGGATCGTGCGCCGATCGGTCACGATTCGGTCGTCGGATTCGAGACCGGCAGCGACATCGTCCGCATCCCGCAACTCTTCGGCGGGCTCGCGATCGGCGACCCGAGCGCCATGGCGGCGCGGGTCCTGGCGCTCGGCGGAAACGCCGTGGTCGACCTCGGCGAGGCCGGCAGCCTGACCTTCGTCGGCATCGCCGCCGACGCGGTCAAGGCGAGTCCGGCGGCCTTCTTCTCGTTCTACGAGATGTAGGGCTCACGCCACGGGGGGCGCCGCGTTCCCCTGCTCCGCCGCGACCCGGGCCAGTTCGTCGGCCAGCCGCGCCGCCTCGGACTGGCGGCGCCACATCCCGGCATAGAGGCCGTTCCGGGCGACGAGCTCGGCGTGGCGCCCCTGCTCGACGATGCGGCCGGCGTCCAGCACCAGGATCTGGTCGGCATCGACCACGGTCGACAGGCGGTGGGCGATGACGATGGTGGTATGCCCGGCGGCGACCCGGTCGAGGGCGGCCTGGATCTCGCGCTCGGTGTTGGTGTCGAGCGCCGAGGTCGCCTCGTCGAAGACCAGGATGCGGGGCCGCTTGAGGATGACACGGGCGATGGCGACGCGCTGCTTCTCCCCGCCCGACAGCTTCAGGCCGCGCTCGCCGACCTGGGTCCGGTAGCCGTCGGGGAGCCCCTGCACGAAGTCGTGGAGCTGCGCCAGCCGTGCCGCCTCCTCGATCTCCTCCGGCGTCGCCTCGGGGCGGCCATAGGCGATGTTGTAGAGGATGGTGTCGTTGAAGAGGACGGTGTCCTGCGGCACGACGCCGATGGCGGCGCGCACGCTCGCCTGGGTGACGGCGCGCACGTCCCGCCCTTCGATCTCGATCGCGCCGGCGGTCGCGTCGTAGAAGCGGAAGAGCAGGCGCGCCACCGTCGACTTGCCGGCCCCGCTCGGGCCGACGATGGCGATGCGCTCGCCGGGGCGGGCCTCGAACGAGACGTCGCGCAGGATCGGCCGCCTGGGGTCGTAGGCGAAGGAGACGTCGCGGAAGCGGAGATGCCCCGGCCCGTCCGGCAGCGGCGGCGCGTCCGGCGGGTCGCGGACGTCGGCCTCGACGTCGAGCAGCGCGAACATCTGCTCGAGGTCGATCAGCGACTGCCGCAGGTTGCGGTAGACGAACCCCAGCGCGTTCAGCGGCACATAGAGCTGCAGGAGATAGGCGTTGACGAGGACGAAGTCGCCGACGGTCATGGTGCCGGCGACCACGCGCTCGCCGGCCAGCAGCATCATCGCGGTCAGGCCGACGGCGATGATCGTCCCCTGGCCGACATTGAGGAAGGAGAGCGAGGCCTGGGTGCGCAGCGACGCCCGCTCGTAAAGCGCCAGCGCGCCGTCGTAGCGCCGCGCCTCCATCGCCTCGTTGCCGAAATACTTGACCGTCTCGTAGTTGAGCAGGCTGTCGACGGCGCGGCCGTTCGCCTCGCTGTCGCGCTCGTTCTTCTCGCGCCGGAACTTGACCCGCCATTCGCTGACGCTGGTGGTGAAGGCGACGTAGATGGCGATGGTGCCGATCGTCACCAGCGCGAACTCGACGTCGTAGAGGCCCCAGAGGATGGCGGTGACGAGGCCGATCTCCAGCATCGTCGGGACGATGCTGAAGAGCAGCAGGTTGAGCAGGAAGCTCGTTCCCTCCATGCCGCGCTCGATGGCGCGGCTGAGGCCGCCCATCCGTCGCTCCAGGTGGAAGCGGAGGCTGAGCCGGTGGAGGTGGGAGAAGGTCTCGATGGCGATGCGCCGCACGGCGCGCACCGCGACCTTGGCGAAGATGGTGTCGCGGAGTTCGCCGAAACCCTGGGCCAGCACCCGCACGAGGCCGTAGCCGACGACCAGCGCCACCGGCAGGGCGATGGCGACCCCCGTCCCCTGCGGCGTCAGCGCGTCGACGGCACCCTTGTAGAAGAGCGGCACGGTGACGTTGACGAGCTTGGCGAAGAGCAGGCAGGCGAGCGCCGCCGCCACCCGCAGCCGCAGTTCCGTCTCGCCCTGCGGCCAGAGATAGGGCAGCAGCGCGGCGAGCGTCCGCAGCGGGCTGCGCCGGTTCCCGGCCGTGCGGTCGGTGACGGGGCGCCGTTCCCTCATCGCCGCCCCCGCGTCTCGCGGGCGATGGCGAGGACGACGAACGCCACCGGCAGGATGACGACGGCGCCGAGGAGGAACGGCGCCGACTTGCCGAGATGGGCGAAGGCGACCCCGGCCGCGAGCGGGCCGAGCACGCGGGCGAGGCTGCCGGCGGACTGGTTGACGCCCAGCACCATCCCCTGGTCGCCCGGCCCGGCCCCGCGCGAGACGAGCGAGGCGAGGCTGGGGTTGGCCATGCCGAAGCCGATGCCGAGCAGCGCCGAGGCCGCGAACAGCATCGCGACCGTGGTCGTGGCGGCGATGCCGGCGAGCCCGGCCGCGATCAGCACGAGCCCCGCCGCAAGCAGCCGCGCCTCGCCGAAGCGGCGGGTGAGCGGGCCGATCGCCCCGCCCTGGAGCACGGCGCCGATGATCCCGACGAAGGCGAAGAGATAGCCGTTCTGGGCCGGCCCCCAGCCGAAGGTGCGCGACGACCAGAGCGCGAAGGTCGTCTCCATCCCGGCGAAGACGGCGATGGTGGCGAAGCCGATCAGGATGAAGCGCGCGACCCCGCCCCCGCCCAGCACGCGGCGGATCGCGACCAGGCGCGACAGGCGCGGCGCCGGCGGCACGGTGCGGTCGAGGCTCTCGCGCAGGACCAGCGTCGCCCCGGCGAAGGCGATCGCCGAGAGACCGGCCGCCGCCAGCGCCGGGGCGAGGAAGTCGACGTCCTGCGGATCGTGCCCGGCGAGCACGCCGCCGATCGCCGGTCCGAGGATGAAACCGAGGCCGAAGGCGGCGCCGATCAGCCCCATGCCCTGGGCACGGCGCTCGGGCGGGGTGACGTCGGCGATGTAGGCCTGCGCGGCGGCGATGTTGCCGGCCATGGCGCCGGCGGCGATCCGCGCCAGGAACAGCACCGCCAGCGACGGTGCCCAGGCGAGCAGGAGGTAGGCGACCACCGACCCGGCCATGCTCGCCATCAGCACCGACCGCCGGCCGATGCGGTCGCTGAGGCGGCCCCACAGCGGCGCCGTCACGAGCTGCGCCAGCGAATAGCTCGCCATCACCATCGTCACCAGTTCCGGCCCGGCGCCGAAATGCTCGGCATAGAAGGGCAGGAGCGGAATGACGATGCCGAAGCCGACGAGATCGACGAAGACGATCAGGAAGAGGACGGGCATGAAGGCCGGACGGGCATGACCGGGCTAGATAGCCTGCTTCCGGCCCGGCCGACAGGGGCATGGCGGCCGCACCCCGCCGCCGGCGTCCGACCCGTTCGGCCAGGGCTTCCGGCCGGAGGGGAGATGCCGCTATTTTGCCACGATCGACGGACGGGCGGAGTCGGGGCGGAGGCGATGGCGAGACGGATCGCGGCGATCTTCCTCTTGGTGCTGTGGCTGCCGACGGCGGTGCTGGCGCAGGTGCCGGCGCCGCCCGGCCTCGCTCCTGCGCCGGCGGCGCCGACGGTTCCGGTCCCGGCGCCTGTCGGCGCCGCGGCCCCCGAGCGCGACGACTGGCTGCCGCTCGTCGCCGGCCTCGGCGCGATCGCCGGCGTCGTCGGCTTCAACCTCGCCGCGCTCGGGCTGCAGGCGCTGCCGGGCGGTTTCGCCTACGGCGCGGGTTCGGTGGTCGCGGCCGAGATGTCGGTGGCGATGAGCCGGGTCTACGCCGTCGCCAGCGCCGTGGCGGGCGGCCTCGCCGGCCGCTACGCCTACCAGGAATGGGCCGGGAACTGGCGGGCCAGCGCCGACGAAGCCGTCGAAGCCGCGCGCTCGTGGCTGCCGGTGGTCGACCCCGAGCTGCTCTGGGCCGGCGTCGGCGCCATCGCCGGAGTCGCCGTCTTCAACGTCCTGGCCGCGCCCTTCGCGACCGTGCCCTGGGCCGGGGGCGTCCTGGCGGCGGTGCCGCTGGAGATCGCGCTCGGCAGCCGGCTCCTTGCCGGCCTGTCGGTGGCGGCCGGCGCCATCGGCGCCACCGCCGTCTACGACTGGGTGACCGGCCATGCCAGCGACTATGCCCGGGTGTCGGTGCTGGCCGCGGGCGCCCTCGGCGGCATCGCCGTCGGCAACCTCCTGACCGGCACCATCGGGTCGCTGCCGTACTATCCCGGCGCCGGGCAGGCGGCCAGCGCGGCCGCCGGCTTCGCCTCCTCGACGGCGCAGGCGGCGAGCCGCGTCTATGTCGTGACCTCGGGCGTCCTCGGCGCCTGGGCCGCCGACTGGGCGTGGCGGGCCGCCACCCTGCCGAAGATGCCGCCCGGTCCGCGATAGGGGGCGGACGGACGGCGATCACGATCCCGCGAGCGCCGATTGACCGCCGGGACGCTCGGCGCGCAGCCTGACCCTGCCCCAACGGCAAGGAGACCATGACATGCGCGCACTGCTCTCCCTCGTCGCCGCGGCCGGCGTGATGGCGGCCACCGCCGGCGTCGCCTGCGAATACACCAAGGCCAAGACCGCCATGACGCCGATGACCCCGGCGCCGGTGGCGAGCGCCCCCGCCCCGGCGACCCAGCCGGGCGGCTGATCCCGCCTTTTCCGCCGCCGTCCCTTCCGGGCGGCGGCGGCTTCTCAGTCCCGCACCAGCGGCCGGACCGGATCGCGCGCCCATTCCTGGAGCGAGCGGGCATAGACCGCGGCGTCGCGACCGATCGTGGCGAGGGCCAGCGCGTCGCTCGACGCCGCGACCCCGCCGCCGCAATAGACGACGATGCGGTCGGCATCGAGCACGCCCGCGGCGCGGAACAGCACCGCCAGACGCTCGGGCGGCAGGTAGGCCGTCGTCTCCGGGTCGGTCAGCGCCCGGGCCGGGACGTTGACGCTGCCCGGGATGCGGCCCGGGCGGCCATAGTGGACGCCGCCGCGGCCGGCATGCTGCTCGGGCGACAAGGCGTTCACCAGGATGGTGCCGGGATCGCCGATACCGGCCGCGACCGCATCGGCATCGACGAACACGCCCGACCGCGGCCGGGCGACGAAACGGGCCGGCGGATGCGCGACGGGGCCCGTCTCGACCGGCCGCCCCTCGGCCGTCCACTTGGTCCAGCCCCCGTCGAGGACGACCGCACCGTCGAAGCCGTAGTGGCGCAGCGTGTTCCACACCCGCGCCGCCCACATGTGGTGGTTGCGGCAATAGAGGACCGGCCGCACGCCCGCGCCGATGCCCAGCGCCTCCGCCGCCGCGGCGAAGCGGTCGGGCGGCGGCAGGGCGTAGCGGAAGGGCTGCTCCGGATCGGAGAGCGCCAGGATGTCGATATGGGCCGCGCCCGGCAGATGGCCCGCGAGCCAGGCCGCCCGCCCGCTCTCCGACACGAGGTCGGCACCGTCGGGCGCCGGTCGGGTCAACAGCGTGCAGTCGAAGACGCGCAGGCCCGGATCGCCGAGATGGTCGGCGAGCCAAGCGGTCGAGACGAGCGGACCCAAGCGGAGCGCCCGGGTCAGGCGGCCTTCCGCCGCCGGGCGACGAGGCCCAGGATCTCCGAAGCGGCGTGCGGGATGTTGGTCCCGGGCCCGTAGATCGCCGCCACCCCGGCCTCCTTCAGCGCGTCGTAGTCCTTGGGCGGGATGACGCCGCCGCAGACGACGACGATGTCGCCGCCACCCATCCGGCGCATCTCCGCGATGATCTGGGGCACCAGCGTCAGGTGGCCGGCCGCCTGGGTCGAGACGCCGACGACATGGACGTCGTTCTCGATCGCCTGCCGGGCCGCCTCCTCCGGGGTCTGGAAGAGCGGGCCGATGTCGACGTCGAAGCCGATGTCGGCGAAGGCGGTGGCGATGACCTTGGCGCCGCGGTCGTGCCCGTCCTGGCCCATCTTGACGACCAGCATGCGCGGCCGCCGCCCCTCGTCGCGGGCGAACGCCTCGACCTCGGCCTGGATGCGGCGGAAGCCGGCATCCTCGGCGAGGGCGCCGCCATAGACGCCGCTGACGCTCTGCACCGTGGCGCGGTGGCGGGTGAAGACACGCTCCAGCGCGTCGGAGATCTCCCCCACCGTGGCACGCGCCCGGGCGGCCTCGATCGCCGCCGCCAGCAGGTTGCCCTGGCCGGTCTCGGCGACCGCCGAGAGGGCGTCGAGCGCCGCCCGGCAGCGGGCGCCGTCGCGCCGGTTCTTGACGGTGTTGAGGCGGGCGATCTGCGCTTCGCGCACCTTGGTGTTGTCGATCGAGAGCACGTCGACCGTCTCGGCCGTCTCCGGCCGGTACTTGTTGACGCCGACGATGACCTCCGCACCGGTGTCGATCGCCGCCTGGCGGCGGGCCGCCGCCTCCTCGATGCGCAGCTTCGGCATGCCGCTCTCGACGGCCCGCGTCATGCCGCCCAGTTCCTCGACCTCGGCGATCAGCCTGCGCGCGGCGTCGGCCAGGTCGGCCGTCAGCCGCTCGACGTAATAGCTGCCGGCGAGCGGATCGACGACGTGGGGGACGCCCGTTTCCTCGGCGATGATGAGCTGGGTGTTGCGGGCGATGCGGGCCGAGAAGGGCGTCGGCAGGGCCAGCGCCTCGTCGAACGAGTTGGTGTGCAGCGACTGGGTGCCGCCCAGCACCGCCGCCATCGCCTCGATCGCGGTGCGGACGACGTTGTTGTAGGGGTCCTGCTCGGTCAGGCTGACGCCCGAGGTCTGGCAGTGGGTGCGCAGCGCCAGCGAGGTCGGGTTCTTCGGGTCGAACGGCCGGATCATCTCGGCCCACAGCAGGCGCGCCGCCCGCAGCTTGGCGATCTCCATGAAGAAGTTCATGCCGATGCCGAAGAAGAAGGAGAGGCGCGGCGCGAAATCGTCGATGCCGAGACCCTTGGAGAGGGCGGCGCGGACATATTCCAGCCCGTCGGCCAGCGTGAAGGCGAGCTCCTGGACCGCCGTCGCGCCCGCCTCCTGCATGTGGTAGCCGGAGATCGAGATCGAGTTGAACTTCGGCATGAAGCGGGCCGTGTGCGCGATGATGTCGGCCACGATCCGCATGCTGGGCCCGGGGGGATAGATGTAGGTGTTGCGGACCATGAACTCCTTGAGGATGTCGTTCTGGATCGTCCCCGAGAGCTGGTCCTGGCGCACCCCCTGCTCCTCCGCCGCGACGACGTACATGGCGAGCACCGGCAGCACGGCGCCGTTCATGGTCATCGACACGCTCATGCGGTCGAGCGGGATCTGGTCGAAGAGGATGCGCATGTCCTCGACGCTGTCGATCGCCACCCCGGCCTTGCCGACGTCGCCCTCGACCCTCGGATGGTCGCTGTCGTAGCCGCGGTGGGTGGCGAGGTCGAAGGCGACCGAGAGCCCCATCTGGCCGTTCCGGAGCGCCGCCCGGTAGAAGGCGTTCGACTCCTCCGCCGTCGAGAAGCCGGCATATTGCCGGATGGTCCAGGGCCGGCCGGCATACATGGTCGCGCGGGGCCCGCGGACATAGGGCGGGAAGCCCGGCAGCGTGCCCAGATGCGCCAGCCCCTCGAGGTCGGCCGCGGTATAGAGCGGCTTCACCGGAATGCCCTCCGGCGTCACCCGCACGAGGTCCCCGAGCGGCCGGTCGCGCAGCTCCTTGCGGGCCAGCTTGTCCCAGTCGGCGACGGTCTTGGGCGGAAAGTCGGTCATGGCTCGGGCGTCGGTGGAGGGTTGTGCCGACCAATATCGCGTCCCGAGGCGGGATGGTCAAACGCGCCTCCCGGCGCTAGGTTACATGTAACCATCGGAGGAGACGGGCCATGACCGCTGCGACCGGGCGGAAGACGTCCCGCGACAAGGTGCGCCAGCATCGCGAGCGCCTGCGCCGCCAGGGGCTGCGGCCGATCCAGATCTGGGTGCCGGATGTCCGCTCGCCGGAATTTCAGGCCGAGGCCCGCCGCCAGGCGCGCGCCGTGGCGGCGAGCAGCCAGGAGGCGGACGATCTCGCCTTCATCGACTCCCTGGTCGACTGGCACGGGGAGTGAAACGCGGCGAAATCTGGACGGTGGCCGGCGGTCCGGACTATGCGGGCAAGCCTCGCCCCGTCGTCGTCGTGCAGGACGACCTCTTCGACGATATCGGGTCGGTCACTTTCTGTGCCTTCACCACCAACGTGACCGACGCGCCCCTCTTCCGACCACCCGTCGAACCCAGTCCACGCAACGGCCTTCGCGTTCCGTGCCGCCTCATGGCGGACAAGATCATGACCGTGCCGAGGTCGAAGATCGGTTCACGGATCGGCCGGCTCGACGACGAGGACATGGTGCAGCTCAATCGGGCCATTCTCGTCTTTCTCGGCCTTGCCACGTCGTTGCGGACCGCCTGACGAGGGGGCGCTACGGCGCCTGCCACCAGCTATCGAGGTCGACGCCGGTGACGGGCGAGCGCGCGGGGTGGCCGAGGCGGGTCCACCAGGCGACGCGGTCGACGGGCTCGTACCAGAGCGGGACGACATGGTGGCCGGCGCGCAGCACGCGGTCGAGGGTGCGGGCCGCGACCGTCAGCTCGCCGCGCGTCCGGCTCGCGACCAGGGCCGCGATCGCCGCGTCGACCGCCGGCTCGGCGACGCCGGGATAGTTGCGGCTGCCCGGCTGGTCGGCCGCCTCGCGGCTCCAGTAGAAGGACTGCTCGTTGCCGGGCGACAGCGAGTTGGCCCAGAGATTGACGACGACGTCGAAGTCGAAGCTCTCGAGCCGCCCCTGGTACTGGGCGCTGTCGACGGTGCGGACCTGGGCCTCGATGCCGAGCCGCTTCAGCGTCCGCGCCCAGTGCTGGGCGAAGCGCTCGTGCTCGGGCTGGACCAGCAGGATCTCGAAGGCGAGCGGGCGCCCGGTCGCGGCCTCGGTCATGCGGCCGTCGCGGATGCGCCAGCCGGCCGCCGCCAGCCGCTCGAAGACGCGGCGGAGCTGGGCGCGGTCCTGGCCGGTTCCGTCCCCCGACAGCGGCACCGGCGGCGGGCCGAGGATGTCGGCCGGCAGGCGGTCGAGGAAGGGCGCGATCAGCGCGCGCTCGGCCGGCGAGGCGGGGCCGGCGGCGGCCAGCGGCGAATTGTCGAAATAGCCCGCCGTGCGGCGGTAGGCGCCGTGGAAGAGGACGCGGTTCGCCCATTCGAAGTCGAAGGAATCGACGAGCGCCGCGCGCACGCGCACGTCGGCCAGCACCGGGCGGCGGGCATTCAGCACGAAGCCGAACATGCCGGACGGACGGCCGTGGGCGATCTCGGCGCGGGTGACGCGACCGTCGGCCATCGCCGGGAAGTCGTAGCCCGCAGCCCAGCGCGCCGGGCTCGTCTCCACCCGGGCGTCGAGCAGCCCCGCCTTGAAGGCCTCGAAGGCGACGTTGGCCTCGCGGAAATAGTCGTAGCGGATTTCGTCGAAGTTGAAGCGGCCGCGGTTGATCGGCCGGTCGCGCCCCCACCAGCCAGGGTCGCGGCGATAGGTGACGTGGCGCCCCGGCTCCACCTCGGCGACGCGGTAGGGGCCGGAGCCGACGGGCGGCTCCAGCGTGCCCTGGTCGAAGTCGCGGCCGGCATAGACCGAGCGCGGCAGGACCGGCATCAGCCCGAGGATGAGCGGCAGCTCGCGGTCGCCCGAGCCGTCGAAGACGAGCTTCACCGTGCGCGCGCCGAGGCGCTCGGTCGCCGTCACCTTGGAATAGTAGAAGCGGTGGTTGGGCCGGCCGCGCCGGCGCAGCAGGTCGAGGGAGAAGAGGACGTCGTCGACCGTCACCGGCTCGCCCGTCTGGAAGCGGGCCGCGGGGTCGAGCGTGAAGGCGACCCAGGCGCGGTCGGGCGGCGTCTCGACCCGCTCGGCGAGGAGGCCGTAGAGGGTGAAGGGCTCGTCCTCGTTGCGCGTCAGCAGGCTCTCGAAGACGTAGCCGCGGATGCCGCGGGCCGGCACGCCCTTGATGACGAAGGGGTTGAGGCTGTCGAAGCTGCCGAGTGCGGCGACGGCGAGCCGCCCGCCCTTGGGGGCGGCGGGATCGGCATAGGGCAGGTGCCGGAAGTCGGCCGACAGTGCCGGCTCGCCATGCATGGCGATCGCATGGTCCGCGGCCGCGGCCGGCAGCGGCAGGAGAAACGGCAGCAGGGCGAGGAGGCGGCGCATCGCCCGAGCCCCCTTCCCGCCCCAGGGCCGCCGCCTACCGGAACCCGATCAGCGCCGCCGTCGGCCGGATGCCCTCGCGCGCGCAGGCCGCCTCGATGAGCGCCGGGTCCGGGCGCTCGCCGACGGCGGCGCCGAACTCCTCGGCATGGACGCCGCCGGTCACCAGGAAGGAGTGGATGCCGATCAGGTTGGCGCCGGCGACGTCGGTGCGCAGCGTGTCGCCGATGGCGCAGACCCGGTCGCGCGGCAGGCCCTCGAACATGTGCAGGATGCGGTCATAGACGCCGCGATAGGGCTTGCCGTGGTAGCGCACGCGGCCGCCCAGCTCCTCGTAGCGGCGGGCGAGCGTGCCGGCGCAGATGACGATGCGCGGCCCGATCATGACGACGAGGTCGGGGTTGGCGCAGACCATCGGCAGGCCGAGCTCGACGCCCCGGGCCAGCCGCTCCTCGTGGTCGGCCAGGGTCTCGTCATAGCCCCAGGGACCGGAATTCAGGATGAACTCGGCCTCCTCGACGCGCTCGACGCGCTCGATCGCGACCCCCTCGAAGAGGTTGACGTCGCGCGCCGGCCCGATGTGGAAACAGCGCCGCCCGAGCCCCTGGTAGAAGGCGTCCGGCCGGTCGCGCAGGTGGTGCCAGGTGTCCTCGCCCGAGGTCATGACGAAGTCGTACTTGCCCTTGGGCACGCCGAGCTCGACCATGCGCGCCTCGGCATGGATGGCGCGGCGCGGCGCGTTCGACAGCAGCGCGATCTTCTTGCCGGCGTCGTGGAGCCGCGTCAGCGCCTCCGGCACGCCCGGATAGGCGCGCGTGCCGTCGTGCAGCACCCCCCAGAGATCGAGGATGAAGCCGTCATAGCGCTCTTCGAGCGCGGAGATGTCGTCGTGGATGTGGATCATGGGGGCGGGGAACGGTCGGTTGCGGAGGCCAGCCGCGGGTTGTGCCATGCGCGACAGGCCGAGGCAATCCGACCGTCCCCGCCGAAGGATCGGCCAGCTGCCGTCATTCCTTGGTTCGGATCGGCGTGTCGGCGTTCGTGCCCTTCACCAGCCGGATCCCGTTCTCGCAGTCGGCCCGGTTGACATAGCCTTCGCCGCCGTTGGCGATCTGCTTTCCGTTCGCCGCGACGAGCCGCCACCGCCATTCCCCGCCGGTGTCGCGGTAGATCTCGAAGTGCATCGTTCCCTCCGTGATCCGTTCTTTGCGGGACGGCCGAGGGCCCTCCCGTGGGCATTGGCGGCCCCTGGCCGGGATTTGTCCATCGATTCGGGACATTCGCCCGTCGCCGCCGGGCCGCGCCCGGCATCGTCAGCACGACGTCCCGGCGCGCCGGGGTGCCGGGCGGGCGCCGTCGACGACGACCACGCGGGCGGCCGCCCGATGCTCCGCCAGCCCCGCCATGATCTTCGGCCGGGTGTCGCGGTCGAAGTTCCAGATGTAGCGCAGGAACTCCCAGTCGAGGCGCTCGGGGCAGCCGGGGGCGAGGTCGGGGCGGGCGCGGCCGTAGTGGCGCCAGACGCGGCCGAGGACGCGGCGGATGCAGACCAGCCGCGGCACCTCGAACCAGACGACGAGCTCGGCCCTGGGCAGGCGCAGGTCGAAGCTGTTGGAGAAGTTGCCGTCGGTGATCCAGCGGTCGCCCGCAAGCGCTTCGGTGACGCGGGCGCGGAAGGTCTCGCGGTCGGCCTCGACCCAACCCGGCTGCCAGAAGAGCCGGTCGAGATGGACGACCGGCAGGTCGAGCTCCGCCCCCAGGCGGCGGGCCAGCGTCGACTTGCCGCTGCCCGACCGGCCGAGGATGACGATGCGCTGCGGCCGGCGCTCCAGCGCCTCGGCCAGCGCCGGCGGGTGGGGCGGCGGGGCCATCGCGGGCGCCCTAGCGGTGGTCGGCGCCGACGGCCTCGGCCGCGCGGGCGAAGCCGTCGCGGGCCAGCAGCGCCGCCAGCTCGGCCTTGATGCGGCGGACGAGGCCCGGCCCCTCGTAGACCAGCGCGGTATAGAGCTGCACGAGCGAGGCGCCGGCGCGGATCTTGGCGTAGGCGTCGGCGCCGCTGGCGACCCCGCCGGCGCCGACGATCGGGATGCGGCCCTGGGTGCGGCGCCAGAGGTCGCCCAGGACCGCCGTCGAAAGCGGGAAGAGCGGCCGGCCGCTGAGGCCGCCCGCCTCCCCCTTGGCGGCGGCGCGGAGGCCCGCCGGGCGCGAGACCGTGGTGTTGCCGACGACGAGCCCGTCGACCCCGCTCTCCAGCGCGACCTGGGCGATGTCGTCGCGGTCCTCGTCGGTCAGGTCGGGGGCGACCTTGAGGAGGAGCGGCGGCGCGCCCGCCGGCACGGCGCGGGCGCGGGCCGCCAGCACGGCCCGGGCCAGCGCCAGCAGCGGCTCGCGCCGCTGCAGGTCGCGCAGGCCGGGCGTGTTGGGGGAGGACACGTTGACGACGAGATAGTCGGCGAGCGGCGCCACCCGCTCGATGCCGGCGACATAGTCGGCGACGGCGTCCGCCTGGTCCTTGTTCTTGCCGACATTGGCGCCGACGATGCCGGCGCGCGGCCGCGCGGCCAGGCGCGCGGCATAGGCGTCGAGCCCGCGGTTGTTGAAGCCGAAGCGGTTGATGACCGCCCGGTCCTCGGGCAGGCGGAAGAGGCGGGGCTTGGCGTTGCCGGCCTGCGGGTGCGGCGTCACCGTGCCCGTCTCGACGAAGCCGAAGCCGAAACGCAGCATCGCGTCCGGCACCCGCGCGTCCTTGTCGAAGCCGGCGGCGAGCCCGACCGGGTTCGGGAAGCGCCGCCCCCAGAGCTCGACCGCGAGCGCCGGCGGGTCCGCCGCCACGCGCGGCGCCGGCGCCAGCCCGCTCTCGAGCAGCCGCAGGGTCAGGTCGTGCGCCGCCTCCGCCGGCAGTGCACGGATGAGCGGCAGGGCCGCACGATAGAGGTCCATGGAAGGAGACCGCATAGGCCGAAGCGGCCCGGCCCGCAAGCCTTCCCCGAACCCCTGCCGCGCGGCCTGCGCCGCCGCCTACAGCCGCTCGATCTTCTGCGCCGCCTCGTCGAGGATCGCCGCCACGTCGAGCAGCGTCTCGCGGCCGACGGCCTCGCCCGCCAGACGGTCGCGCAGGACGGTGTGGAGGTTGGCCATGGCGCGGCTGACCGGGCCGGTGTCGAGCCGGTCGCGGTCGCGGCCGAGCGCGTCGAGCCGGGCCAGCGCCGCCTCCGCCTCCGCCCGGTGGGCGTCGAGATGGGCGCGGCCGTCTTCGGTCAGCGAGAAGCTGCGCCGCGTGCCCTCGGTCCGCGCCTCGGCGATGTGACCCAGTTCGTCGAGCACCGAAAGCGTCGGGTAGACGACGCCCGGGCTCGGCGCGTAGGCGCCGCCCGTCCGCGTCTCGATCTCGCGGATCAGGTCGTAGCCGTGGCGGGCCTCGCCCTCCAGCAGGTGGAGGAGGACGAGGCGGAGGTCGCCGGAATCGAGCGCCCGGCGCCCGCCGTCCCGCCCGCCGCGGCCGCGGCCGTGTCCATGCCCGGGCCCGCCCCGGTCGCCGGCAAAACCGTCGCCGCCGCGGCGCGGCCCGCGCATGGCGTGGCGGTGGTCAGGGCCGAAGTCGCGCCCCTGGCCGCGGCCGCGGCCGTGGTGGTCGGTATGAACGTGATCGTAGTGCAAGTGTGCGTACTCCTTCTTGGTACGCACTTCGATATATCTAAGTTGCGTCGGCTTTCAAGGGCCCATCGCACATGCGGATGCCCGCGATTGCCGGTATGGTGTCGCCCGAACCTGCCCGCCACCCTCGCCGAGAGCCTGCCGTCCCATGAACGAACAGCCGCGCAACGAACCCGTCATCCGCGCCGAGGAGATCTTCGAGGGCATCCGGGACTGGGTGGCGATCGAGAGCCCGTCGGGCGATGCCGCCGCCGTCAACCGGATGGCGGACCACGTCCAGGCCGGGCTGGCGCGGCTCGGTGCCGTCATCGAGCGCACGCCGGGCCGCGACGGTTTCGGCGACATCCTGAAGGCGCGCACGCAATGGGGCGGCGACGGGCCCGGCATCCTGGTGCTGTCGCACATCGACACCGTCCACCCGATCGGCATGATCCAGAAGCTGAAGTTCGAGCGGCGGGGCGACGTCGTCTTCGGCCCCGGCATCTACGACATGAAGGGCGGTGCCTACCTCGCCTACTACGCCTACCAGCACCTCGTCCGCGCCGGCCGGCAGACGCCGCTGCCCGTCACCTTCATGTTCGTGCCCGAGGAGGAGGTCGGCAGCCCGACCTCCCGCGAGATGATCGAGGCCGAGGCGCGCAAGAACAAGTACGTGCTGGTGACCGAGCCGGCGCGCGACGGCGGCAAGATCGTCACCTCGCGCAAGGGCGTCGGCCGCTTCGTCGTCGAGGTCGAGGGCCGGCCGGCCCATGCCGGGGCGCGCCACGAGGACGGGCGCAGCGCGGTGCGGGCGCTGGCCAAGCTGATCCTCGAGATCGAGGGGATGACCGACTATGCCCGCGGCATCACCACCAATGTCGGGCTGATCTCCGGCGGCACCGGGGTCAATGTCGTGCCGCAGTTCGCCACGGCCGAAGTCGACCTGCGGGTGCCCGACGCGGCGACCGGCGAGGAGATGGTGGCGCGCATCCTGGCGCTCTCGACCGACGAGCCCGACGTCCAGGTCCGGGTGACGGGCGGCATGAACCGGCCGCCCTACGTCAAGGACGAGAAGATCGCCAAACTCTTCGACCACGCGAAGATGCTGGCGGCCGAGATCGGCTTCGACCTCCAGGACTGCCCGATCACCGGCGGCGGTAGCGACGGCAACTTCACCGCCGCGGTCGGCGTGCCGACGCTGGACGGGCTCGGCGTCGACGGCAAGGGCGCCCACACCGACTACGAGCAGGCCTACTACTCGTCCTTCGAACCGAGGGCGAAGCTGATGCTGCGGCTGCTGGAGACGCTGACCTGACGGGTGGAAGCGCGGGCGCGGATGCCGGCCTGTCCCGCCGCTCCCGGCTATCCCCGGGCGTAGCGGGCGCGGGCGCCGCGCTCGATGGCGGCGGCGGTCAGGCGGTCGACGTCGAGCCGGTGGCGGATCATCTCGAGCAGGCGCAGTTCCTCCTGGCTCGCCTTGACGTCCGAGGCGACGACGTCGCAGGCGAGCGCGTAGGCGGTCTCGCGCAGCTTCGGCGGCAGCGCCTCCTTGATCTGCTTCAAGGCGACGTCGAGCCCGTCCTCCTGCTGCAGCAGGTCGACGCACGCCGACGCGATCTGCGCCAGGCGGCCGCGCTCGAAATCCCGGAAGATCGGCAGGTGGCCGACGATCTCGCCGATGGTCGAGACCTCCGGGTCGGTCATGTCGCGGTCCGCGGCGGCGGCCAGCACCATCGTCTGGATCAGGGCATCCTGGGGATTGAGCATCGGGCCGTCCGGTCGTTGAGCGTGGCGGCGGATGTGGAAGAACCGGGCCCGGCTTGTCAAGCAGACCGCGCCCGGCGGGCCCGGGGCCGAGGGTGATGGACGCGGTCGTCGACGTCGTCCTGCCGGTCTTCGCCATCATGGCGTCGGGCTATGCGGCGGGCCGCTTCCGGGTGCTCGGCCCGGGGGCGAGCGAGGCGCTCAACGCCTTCGTCTACTGGTTCGCCCTGCCGGCCCTCCTCTTCCACGCCATGGCCAGGGTCCCGGTGGCGGAGGTCCTGCACCTGCCCTTCCTCGCCGCCTTCGGCGGGGCCTTCCTCGCGACCTACCTCATGGGCATGGCGGCGGGGCTGCTCTTCGCGCGGCCCAATCTCGCCTACCAGGGCCTCCAGGGGCTGGCGGCCAGCTTCGCCAACACCGGCTACATGGGCCTGCCGCTCTACCTCACCGCCTATGGCGCCGGCGGCGTGCTGCCGGCGGTGGTGGCGACCGTCTTCAACGCCGCCGTCGCCGTCGCGCTCGCCATCGTCGTCACCGAGATCGGACGGTCGGAGCGCTCGGGCGCCCGGGTCGCGCGCGACGCCGCCCGGGCGGTCCTGACCAACCCGCTGCTGCTGGCCCCCGCGGCGGGCCTCGCCTGGTCGGCGGCGGGGCTCGGCCTGCCCAAGCCGGTCGCAACCTACCTCGACCTCATGGGCGCGACCGCCGGGCCGGGCGCCCTCTTCGCGGTCGGCCTCTTCATGGTCGGCAAGCCGCTCGCCGGCTCGCTGCCGGAACTCGCCTGGATCAGCCTCTGCAAGCTGGTGCTGCAGCCGCTGCTCGCCGCCTGGCTCGCCTGGCGGGTGTTCGCGCTCGAGCCCGAATGGGCGGCCGCCGCCGTCATCATGTCGGCCCTGCCGACGGGCGCGCTCGCCTTCGTGGTGGCGCTGCGCTACGGCATCTACGTCGCCGGCACCTCGACGGCGATCCTCGCCACCACCGCCCTATCCTTCGTCACCCTGTCGGTCGCCCTGGCGCTCGTCGGCTGACGCCCCGCCGGGCGCGAGGAAGCCGCGCGTCGCCTGCACCGCATCCGCCAACCCCATCCGCTCGACGGTGACGCCGGTCGGGAAGGCGCCGAAGAGGCGCGACGGGAAGGCGCGGTCGAGCAGCACGAAGACGCCGCGGTCGTCCGCCCGGCGGACCAGCCGGCCGAAGGCCTGGCGCAGGCGGAAGCGCGTCAGCCGCTCGTCGTAGGCGGCGCCGCCGAAGGCCGCGCGCCGGGCCTTGTGCAGAATGTCGGGCCGCGGCCATGGCACCCGGTCGAAGACGATGAGGCGCAGCGAGCGGCCGGGCACGTCGACGCCGTCGCGCACCGCGTCGGTTCCGAGCAGGCAGCTCTCCTCCTCCGCCCGGAAGATGTCGACCAGCGTCGTCGTGTCGAGCCCGTCGACATGCTGGGCGTAGAGCGGCAGGCCGGCGGCGTCGAGCGCCGGGGCGATGCGGTGGTGCACCTGGCGCAGGCGGCTGACGGCGGTGAAGAGGCCGAGGGCGCCGCCGCCCGCGGCGAGGAAGAGCGCGCGATAGGCGGCCGCCACCTGGTCCGGGTCGTCCTTCCGCAGATCGGTCACCACCAGCACCCGCGTCTGCGCCGCATAGTCGAAGGGCGAGGGCAGGCTGGCGCGGCGGGCAGGCACGGCCAGGTGGCGGGCCCCCGTGCGCTCCTCGGCCGCGGCCCAGTCGGCGTCGGGGTCGCCGACGCCGTCGGTCAGGGTGGCCGAGGTCACCAGCACGCCATGCGCCGGCTTCACCACCGCCTCGGCGAAGGGCACCGTCGGGTCGACCCAGTGGCGGTACATGCCGACGTCGAGATCGTGGCCCTCGAAGCGCTCGACGGCGAGCCAGTCGACGAACTCGGGCGGGGTGTCGCGGCGGAGGTCGCGCAGCATCGCCTGCCAGCCGGCGACCTCGCCGTCGGCGCGGCGGGCGAGGCCGCGGACGATCGCCTCGATGCGCATCCGGGTCGCGGTGTCGACCTCGTCGGCCTCGTCGTCGCGCAGCGCCTTCAGCCGCTCGACCAGGGTGCGCATCGGCCGCGCCAGCTTCGCCAGCGCCGCCTCCAGCGCCTCCGCCGCCTCCGACAGCCCGTCGACCGGCGGCCACACCGCGGCCTCCTTGCCGTAGTTCGACTGGTCGCGTTCGGGCGAGCGGGCATGGACCTGCTGGCGGACCAGCGTCAGGAACGCCTCCGTCGGCCCTTCGGGCTTGCCGCCGGCAAGCCGCGGCAGCCAGCCTTCCGTCGGCAGCGCGGCGGCCGCGACCAGGATGTCCTCCAGCGCCCGCTCGGCCTGGGCGTCGCCCGTCACCAGGTCCTCGACCCGCCGCCGCAGCCCGCGGGCGCGGCTGCGCCGCCCCGCCTCGGCCCCGCGCAGCCAGCGCCGGAGGTCGGCCGTCTCCTGCCCCGAGAGATGGGCGGCGAAGGCGCCGTCAGCGGCGTCGAAGACGTGGTGGCCCTCGTCGAAGACGATGCGGGTCGGCAGGGTCGTGTCGTCCATGCCGCCCAGCGCCGCCTGGACCATGACGAGCGCGTGGTTGGCGATGACGATCTCGGCCCGCCGGGCGCGCCGGACCGAGCGCTCGATGAAGCACTTGTGGTAGTGCGGGCAGGCGGAATAGACGCACTCGCCGCGCCGGTCGGTCAGGCCCAGGGTGCGGCCGCGGCCGACGAGCTGGGCGAGCCAGGCCGGGAAGTCGCCGCCGACCATGTCGCCGTCGCGCGAGGCCGCCGCCCAGCGCGCCATCAGGCCGAGCGGGATGGCGTCGGCCGGGCGGCCGCGGGTCGCGTCCACCGCCTCCTCGAAATTGAGCAGGCAGAGATAGTTCTCCCGCCCCTTGCGGACGACGACCCGGCGCGCCTTGAGGATCGGGTCGGCATGCAGCCGGTCGAGCTCGTCGTCGATCTGGCGCTGGAGGTTGCGGGTGTAGGTCGAGACCCAGACCGCGCCGCCGTTGCGCTCGGCCCAGAGGGTGGCCGGCGCGAGGTAGCCCAGCGTCTTGCCGACCCCGGTGCCGGCCTCGGCCAGGACGACGGCCGGCTCCCCCACCCGCTCGCGCGGGACGAAGGCGCCGGCCGCCGCCGCGGCATATTCGGCCTGCTGCGGCCGGCGCTCGGCCGCGGGACCGAGCAGCTCCGCCAGCCGCTCCGTCGCCTCCTCGGGCGCGACCGGCAGCGAGCCGGACGGCGGCTCCGGCGCATGCTCGGACCATTCGCCGAGGCGCGCCCAGACCTGGAGCGGGGCGGCGCTGGCGTGGGCTGGGTCGGCCGCGTCGCCGAAGGCCGCGAGCACGGCCGGCGCCCAGATCCAGCCGCCGCGCGCCATGGCGCGGGCGATGCCGCGCGCGTCGGCGTCGCCCTCCTCGGCAAGGTCCTGGAGCAGGCGCCGCGCTAGGGCCGGCAGCAGCAGCGCCGCCTCCTCCCGCCCCTCGGGGACCTCGAACCCCAGTGCCTGGGCGAGGCCGCGCGCGGTCGGCACGCAGAAGGTGGCCGGCCGGCAGAAGGCGTAGAGTTCGAGCAGGTCGAGGCAGGGAAAGGATTCGAGGCCGAGACGGCGCGCGGTCGCCCGGCCGTGGACGACGAAGGGCGCGGCGGCCTCGATCCGGCGGCGCACGGCCTCCAGTCCCAGCACCTCGGCCGCGCCGCCGCCGACCGGGACCCACGCCGCCTCGCGCAGGCCGACCACGAGACTGGGCGCCACGGGCAGGGCGGCGACGGCGGGCGACTCGGTCATAGGCCCCTATATATAAGGTGCAGGGCCGGCCGGGAGCCGGCATTGACGCTGCCCCGGCCAGCGCCTAGCTTCCGCGCTCCCTTTTTCCTTGGGCAGCAGCAGGAGACCGACGGTGACGGACCCGGAGCAGCGCAGCCTCGCGCAGGCGGCGAAGGCGTGGCCTTTCGAGGAGGCACGACGGCTCCAGGAGCGCTTCGCCGGCAAAGCGCCCGAGAAGGGCTACGTCCTCTTCGAGACCGGCTACGGCCCCTCGGGCCTGCCGCATATCG
Source organism: Allostella sp. (assembly GCF_041913585.1). Classification (NCBI taxonomy): domain Bacteria; kingdom Pseudomonadati; phylum Pseudomonadota; class Alphaproteobacteria; order Rhodospirillales; family Allostellaceae; genus Allostella; species Allostella sp. The sequence continues at coordinate 55,421 of NZ_JAYSFE010000004.1, read as the reverse complement.
GCACCTTCGGCGAGGTCGTGCGCACGACCATGGTGCGCCGCGCCTTCGCCGAACTGAGCGACCTGCCGACCCGGCTCTTCGCCTTCTCCGACGACATGGACGGGCTGCGCAAGGTCCCCGACAACATCCCGAACCCGGAGCTGGTGCGCCCGCATCTCGGCAAGCCGCTGACCGCGGTGCCCGACCCGTTCGGCACCCACGACAGCTTCGGCGCCCACAACAACGCCCGGCTGCGCGCCTTCCTCGACGCCTTCGGCTTCGACTACGAGTTCCAGAGCGCCACCGAGTGCTACCGCTCCGGGCGCTTCGACCGGACCCTGCGCACGGTGCTGGAGCGCTACGACGAGGTCATGGCGGTGATGCTGCCGAGCCTGGGGGCGGAGCGGCAGGCGACCTACAGCCCGTTCCTGCCGGTCAGCCCGGCGACCGGCCGCGTGCTCCAGGTGCCGCTCCTCCATCGCGACGCCGACGCCGGCACCATCGCCTTCCAGGACGAGGACGGGAAGACGGTCGAGGTGCCGGTGACGGGCGGCCACTGCAAGCTGCAGTGGAAGTGCGACTGGGCGATGCGCTGGGTGGCGCTCGGCGTCGACTACGAGATGGCCGGCAAGGATCTGATCGACAGCGTCCGCCTGTCGAGCCGGATCGCGCAGATCCTCGGCGGCCACCCGCCCGAGGGCTTCAACTACGAGCTTTTCCTCGACGAGGCCGGCGAGAAGATCTCGAAGTCGAAGGGCAACGGCCTGTCGGTCGAGGACTGGCTCGCCTACGCGCCGCCCGAGTCCCTGTCGCTCTTCATGTACCAGCAGCCGCGGCGGGCCAAGCGCCTCTATTTCGACGTCATCCCGCGCGCGGTCGACGAGTATCTCGGCTTCGTCGAGAAGTTCCCGGCCGAAACGCCCGCGGCGAAGCTCGAGAACCCCGCCTGGCACATCCACGCCGGCGCCCCGCCGGCGGCCGAGGTGCCGCTGACCTTCGGCCTGCTCCTCAACCTCGTCGGCGTCGCCCATGCCGAGAGCAAGGACGTGCTCTGGGGCTTCATCAGCCGCTACGCCCCCGGCACCCGTCCGGAGAGCGCGCCGATGCTGGACCGCCTCGCCGGCTACGCCATCCGCTACTACCAGGACTTCGTGAAGCCGCGGCAGGTGCCGCGGGCCCCGACCGCGGTCGAGCGCGCGGCGATGGAGGACCTGGCGGCGACGCTGGCGGCGATGCCGGCCGACAGCGACGCGAGCTCCCTCCAGAACGCGGTCTACGAGGTCGGCAAGCGCCACCCGTTCCCCAGCCTGCGCGACTGGTTCAAGGCGCTCTACGAGGTGCTGTTCGGGCAGAGCGAGGGGCCGCGCATGGGCTCCTTCGTGGCGCTCTTCGGCATCCCGGAGACGGTGGCGCTGGTCCGCGCCGCCCTCGCCCGCGAGTGATTCGCGGGCCGGCGACCGGCGGAGTCGCGGGCGACGGCAGGTGTCGCCGCCATCCTCCTGCGGCGCGGATCGGTGACCGCGGCCACTCCCGGACTCTGCGGAATTCCGCGTGCGACGCGATCGTCAAGTTCGCCATTGTCGCAGCGGTACCGGAGAATGCCCGTTTGACAGGCGGCGAAGCCGTTCGTAACAATCGTTAACAAAGGCGGGTGGGGGCCCGCCGCCGGTGTTCACGAGTTGGGAGGGGGGCATGCGTCGAGCGATGCCGTACGGAGTGTTTGCGTCGTTCCTGGGAACGACCTCCGCAATCGTCCTGGCCGCCGCCGTCGCCGCCCTCATCCCCGCCAGTTCTCCGGCCCTCGCCGCCCCCACCGAACGGGCCGCCGGCATTCCCCAGAAGAAGCCCGTCCCGACCGCCGCCAAGGCCAGGCCGGCGGCCGTGCCCGCGGCCAAGCCGGCCGGCATCAAGCCGAGCCTGACCAAGGCGGCTGCCGCCACGCCCGCCGCCAAGCCGCTCACCTTCCAGGGTCGGCCGGCGACGCTGCCGACCGGCAAGCCGGCGGCGAAGGCGGTCGCACCCGGCAAGGCGAAGCCCGGGGGCAAGGCCGCGGCGGTGCGCCCGGCCAGCTTTCTCGCGCGGCCCGCGGCGGCGACCCGGGCCCTCTACCGACCGGCCTCGGCCCCTGCGGCGGCGGCGGACCAGGACCGGCGGGTCCTGGCGCTCGTCGAGGAGGACGAGACGTTGATCGACGTGCTGGTCCGCGAAAACGTCGACGTCGACGACCTGATCGCCGCGGTCGACGCCTTCGAGGACATCGAGGAACGCCAGCGTCTGGTGCCGGGCGACCGTATCGAACTCGTCCTCGACGGGGCCAACGCCGCCGGCGAGCGCAGCCTCGCCGCGCTCCGGGTGATCCGCGCCCAGGGCGGGGACGTGACCCTGGCCCGCGGCCGCGACGGCAGCTTCACCGCCTCGGAGGGTGCGGACCCGCGCGCCGCCCGTTTCGTCACCATGACCGGCACCGTCTCGGACGACTGGCGCCAGTCGATGGCCCGGGCCGAGGTGCCGACCGACCTGATGGCCGAGATCGACCGCCTGCTCGCGCTCGACGCCGACCTGCCGCGACCGGTGCCGCAGGGCGCCACCTTCGAGATCCTGGCCGAGCGGCGCGAGGGCCAGGGCCGCGCCACCAGCCACATCGCGCGCTATGTCGGCGTCCGCGTCGCCGGCTACGACCATCGCATCTACCGCTACATGCCGCAGGACGGCGCCGCCGGGTACTTCGACGAGCATGGCCGCAGCGTCGCCCCGCTGACGCTGGCGACGCCGGTCGCGGACGCCCGCCTCACCTCCGAATTCGGCTGGCGCAAGCATCCGAAGCTGAAGCGCCGCATGTTCCACCGCGGCATCGATCTCGCGGCGCCGATCGGCACCCCGATCGTCGCCTCGGCCGACGGGACGGTGGAATGGGCCGGCTGGCGCGGCGCCTATGGCCGCTACGTCCGGCTCACGCACGGCAGCGGCCTGTCGACCGGCTACGGCCATCTCAGCGACTACGCGCCCGGCGTCACCGAGGGCGCCACCGTGCGGCAGGGCCAGGTGATCGGCTATGTCGGCTCCTCCGGCCGCTCGACCGGCCCGCATCTCGACTTCTCGGTGCTGGTCGACGGCCGCCCGGTCAACCCGATGCATGCGCTGATGCCGGCACCGCGCGACCTGCGCGGGCCGGAGCTGGTCGCTTTCCGCGAGCACGTCGCCCAGATCGCCACCCTCGCCCAGGCCACCCCGTAGCAGCCCGGCCGACCGGCCGCCGATCACGACCTTCACGAGACGGCCGATGGCCCGGAGCGGGTGGAATAGCCGTTGCCCTGGCCCGTTGTCCGCCCAGGCGGTGTTGCGGGCACCCGGTTTTCAACCCCTTGGCGCAGGGCAGTTCCCTTCATGACGACGTTCGAACCCAGCGACCTGACCGGCGACGGGTCGGCGCGACGGACGATCCCTGCGCCCCGGTGGCGGGATCTCGCCCTGGCCGGGGATTTCGCCGGGCGCCTCGCCTTCGCCGGCGCGGTCGCGCTCGGCCTCGCCGTGCCGCTGGTCTGGGTCGCCGCCCAGTTCTATGCGCCGATCGACCACGATACCGGCGCCATCCTCTACTTCTCCGACCGCTGGTGGGCCGGCGAGCGCCTCTATGTCGATCTGATCGACGTCAATCCGCCGCTGGTCTTCATCCTCGGGCTGGTGCCGGTGCTGCTGAAGCAGTGGACGGGACTGTCCGAGCCGACGGCGCTCATCGGCTGCGTCGTCGCCGCCTCGATCGCATCGGCCTTCCTCTCCTGGCGCCTGCTCGCATGGCGGGCGTCGCGGATCGGCCACGGCCAGACCGGGATGCTGACGGCGACCCTGGTGCCGCTCGCCCTGCTGTTCGCGCTCCTGACGCCGGGCGAACTCGGCCAGCGCGAGCACCTGATGGTGGTGCTGACGGCGCCCTACGTGGTCCTGGCGGCGCTGCGGCTGGAGGGCCACCGCGTCGCCCCGTCGATCGCCGTCGCGATCGCGCTCGCCGCCGCGGCGGGCTTCGCCCTCAAGCCCTTCTTCCTCATCGTCCCGGCGGTGATCGAAGGCTTCGTCCTCCTCGTCCGGCGGCGCGCCGCCTTCCGCGACCCGATGCCGTGGACCATGGCGGCCTTCTGGGCGGCCTATGCCGCGCTGACCGTCGCCGCCTTCCCGGAGTATGTCCGCACCATCCTGCCGTGGACGCTGGAACTCTACTCGCGCCTCGGCGATTCCAGCCCCCTCGTCGCCTTCAACCGCGGTTTCCTGCCGATCGAGATCGGCATCCTGGTGCTCGCCGTCCTCACCCTGCTGATGGTGCCGTCGCGGCTCTGCCAGGCGCTCTCGCTCTTCGCCATCGGCGCGGCGGTGACCACCATCGTCCAGGGCAAGGGCTGGTCGCACCAGTGGCTGCACGCCGACCTCGCCTTCATCCTGCTCGGCGCCGCGGTCATCGCCGCCGCGGCGGAACGCTACGGGCCGACCGACATCCTGCGCCGCCGGCGCCTCGGCGCGACGCTGGTGGTCGGCATCCTGGCCCTCTCCTACGTCGCCGCCAACAACGACGCCCCGCCCTGGTTCCGCGTCGACCGCATGGGCTATGACGGCCGCCTCGGCCGCCAGATCGCCCTCGTCGAGGCCGAGCCGAACCGCGAGTCGTTCCTGGCGCTGTCGCCCGGCATCTACCCCTTCTTCCCCATGCTGAACTACACGGGCGCCCGGATGGCGATGCCCTACATGAGCATGTGGGTGCTCCAGGGCGTCTACAAATACTGTCCCGAGAAGGGGCCGCAGCAGTTCCATGCCCCTGACGCGATGTCGCCGGCGGAGCGGCACGTCTTCGACACGGTCACCGAGGGGCTGGTCCGCAACCGGCCGCCGCTCGTCGTGGTCGACCGCGTCCCCGGCATGCCGACCTGCGACGGCAAGGTCTTCGATTACCTGGCCTACTTCATGCAGAGCTCGCGCTTCGCCAGCGAGTTCCTGAACTACGAGCTCTACAAGACCTTCGACCGCTACATCGTCTACCGCCGCCGCGCCTGACGCGGCGCCTGCCCCGGATTCCCGACCCCGTGCTGCGTCTGCTTGCCCTCGTCGCCGGGGCGCTTGTCGCCCTTGCCGCCAACTGGCTGTTCTGGAGCCTGCCCAACCGCCCCTACGACCTGGAGGCGCGGCCGCTCGGCATCATCCGCAGCGTCTCCTTCGCACCGTTCCGCGACGGTCAGAGCCCGCTCGTCAAGCGCTACCCCAGCGCCGCCGAGATCGAGGAGGACCTGACGCTCCTCAAGGGCCGGGTCGCCGGCGTGCGCACCTACACCAGCCGCGAGGGGCTGGAGGTGGTGCCGGAGATCGCCCGCCGCCTCGGCCTGCAGGTCACCATGTCGGCCTGGATCGGCAGCGAGGCCGATATCAACGACCAGGAGGTCGAGGCACTGATCGGCCTCGCCAACGCCTATCCCGACGTCATCACGCGGGTGATCGTCGGCAACGAGGTGCTGCTGCGCAAGGAACAGAAGCCCGAGGCGCTGGCCGCCTACATCCGGCGCGTCCGCGCCGCCGTGAAGCAGCCGGTCAGCTATGCCGACGTCTGGGAGTTCTGGAAGCGCAACCCGGCGCTCGCCGCCGAGGTCGACTTCGTCACCATCCACATCCTGCCCTATTGGGAGAACCACCCCTCTTCCGTGGAGGATCTCGAACCCCACGTCATGGCCGCCTATCGCGAGATCGAGCGCGCCTTTCCCGGCAAGCCGCTGCTGATCGGCGAGGCCGGCTGGCCGAGCGCCGGGCGGCAGCGCGGACCGGCGGTGCCGTCGCTGGTCAACAAGGCGCGCTTCGTCAACGGCTTCCGGGCGCTCGCCGCCGACCGGGGCGTCGACTACAACCTGATCGAGGCCTTCGACCAGGGCTGGAAGCAGAAGCTCGAGGGCACGGTCGGCGCCAACTGGGGGCTGTTCTCGGCCGATCGCGTCGCCAAGTGGGGGGCGGACGGCAAGGTCGTCGAGGACCCGCACTGGCGTCGGCACTTCCTCGTCACCGGGGCGATCGCGCTCCTCCTGCTCGGCTGGATCGCGATCACCCGGCCCGGCCTCTCCGCCCACGGCGCGCTCTGGGCCGCCGCCGGCGCCCAGGTCATCGCCACCGCGGGCGTCTCGGCGGTGCTGCTCGAATGGCTCCATGCCTATTCCGCCTGGCGCCTCGCCTGGACCGGCTTCGCCGCCCTGCTGACGCTGGCGACCGCGGCCGCGCTCGCGACCGCCTTCCGCAGCCTGGGCGCACCGGAAGCGGCGGGGGCGCCCTGGGCGCGCCGGGCCGCCCGGCTCTACGGCGTCTGGGCGGCGCTGGCCGTCGCCCATGGCTTCGCGATCGCCTTCGACGGCCGCTACCGCGACTTCCCGAATGCCCTCTTCGCCCTGCCGCTCGTCGGCACCGCCGTCTTCCTGGCGGCGCGCCTCGCCCTCGGTCGCCGGCCGACGCTGGCGATCGACGGCCTCTACGCCGCCGGCAGCGGGCCCGTCCTTGGCGGGGACGGCCGCGCGATCCTCTTCGCGGGCGCGCTCGCGACGGCGATCGGCGTCACCATCGGCGAGACCCTCGCCAACCGCGAGGCCCTGGTCTGGGCGGCGATGACGGTGCTGATGGCGCTCCCCTTCGCCGCCGGCATGCGCCTCACGGCGCGGCCGCCACGTCCGGCCCGGACCTGACCCCCGAAACGACGAGAGCCCGGCCGGGGGCCGGGCTCTCGCTTCGTCCGATCCGTCGCCGGGCGGCTCAGATGCCGCCGCCCTGGTCGACCTTGGTCGCGATGTCGCGGATCACGCTCTTGTCGGACTTGCCGAACACCGCGATGGTCCGGCCTTCGCGCCGCCAGTAGGCGACGTTGACGTCCTTGCGCTGGTCCAGGGTCAACTGGGCGTCGCGCTTGGTCGTGGCGCCGACATAGATCGCGATCGGCCGCTTGTCCGTCGGGTTCTCGTAGATGATCTGCCCCGCCGGGCGGCCCTCGGAGATGACGATCCGGCCGCCGCGCAGGTTGTAGCCGAAGGGCGACAGGTCGGGGACCTTGGTCTCCCGGTCGAGCCGGCTCGACAGCCAGCTCTGCAGCCCGTCGCGCTCGGCCGTCCGCATGTCCGCGAACGCCATCTGTTCCGGCTCGCCGCCGACCGTGTAGAGGTCGTAGTAGCCGGCGAGATTGTCGACCAGCCCGGAGGTCGCCGCCGTCTCGGTGACCGGCGGCGCGACCGGCGAGCGCCCGGCCCAGTAGCCGGCGCTGGCCCCGATCATCAGGGCGGCGACCGACGCCGCCAGCGGCAGGGCGATCCAGCGCCCGATCGGCCGTCGCTTCGGGAACGGCACGACCTTGCCGCCGGCATCGTCCGCGGCGGCGCCGCGCGCGGCCGCCATCAGCCGTTCGGGCACCGGTTCGTCGATGACGCCGGCGAAGGCCGCGCGCACGAGGACCGATGAACTGCGGAACATCTCCACGCGTGCGGCGAGTTCGGCGTCGGCTTCGAGGGCGTGGGCGACCTCGGTCGCCGTCGCCTCGTCCAGTTCGCCGTCGACGAACGCCACAAGCGTCTCGTCGTCAAACCGTCGCATTGCCACCTCCATGCCCCCCGGCACTCATACCGGTCATGCTCTGCACGGCGGCTCGGGCCCGGGCGAGCCGGCTCATGATCGTTCCGATCGGAACGCCCAGAGTCTCGGCCGCCTCTTTGTAGCTCAACCCTTCCACCGTCACCAACATCAACACCGCACGTTGCTCCTCCGGCAGGCGATTGACCGCCCGCTGGACCGCCTCGAGCGACATCCGCGCCTCGGCGCGGCGGACCGACTCGTCCGTCGGCTGGGCCTCGGGATCGATGGCATCCGCCTCGCCGCGCACGGCGCGCGCGCGCATCTGGTCGATCCAGATGGTCTGGACGATGCGGAACATCCAGCTGTCGAACCGGGTCCCCGGTTGCCACTGATGCGCCCTCGCCAGTGCGCGTTCGCACGCCGCCTGAACCAGATCGTCGGAGTCGGCCATGCTCTTGGCCAACCCGCGCGCGAAGCGGCGCAGCCGCGGCAGCAGTGCGATGATCTGGTCGCCGATCGGTACGGTCACGCCGGATCCGCCGCACTGCTGTCAGGGGAACGAACCGAACCCACGATTATTCCGGCCGCCGGCGACCGGTCGACAGGACTGTGGCAAGAATGCGTCAGATGGCGTTGCACGACGGCGATGAATCCAGGCCCGGACGGGCTGATCCGGCGGACCGGATCGTGGCGTCCGGGAACCGGCGGCGTCAAGTCGCGTGCCGACCGACCGCCGGCCGAGGCTTCACAAACATCGGCCGAGCCGTCATTCTGCCGGTCCCGCGGCCCTGGGAGCGCACCATTCCATGAAGCTCGCAGTCACGAAGGAGCGTCGTCCCGGAGAAGCCCGGGTCGCCGCATCCCCGGATTCGGTCAAGCGCCTGGCGGCACTGGGCTTCACGGTCGCGGTCGAGGCCAGCGCGGGCGAGCGGGCAGCGATGCCGGACGAGGCCTATGCCGCCGCCGGCGCCCAGATCGTGACCGATCCGGTCGCACTGCTCGCCGACGCCGACGTCGTCCTCAAGGTGCAGCGCCCGATCGCGGGCGACGGCGGCCTCGACGAGGTCGCGGCGATGAAGCCGGGCGCGGTGCTGGTCGGGATGCTGGCGCCCTATGCCGAACCGGCGCTGGTCCGGGCCTATGCCGCGCGCGGGCTCGCCGCCTTCGCGCTCGAATTCTTGCCGCGCATCACCCGCGCCCAGACCATGGACGTGCTGTCGTCGCAGGCCAACCTCGCCGGCTACCGCGCCGTGCTCGAGGCGGCCCAGACCTACGGGCGCGCCTTTCCGATGATGATGACGGCGGCGGGCACGGTGCCGGCCGCCCGGGTCTTCGTCATGGGGGCGGGCGTCGCCGGCCTCCAGGCGATCGCGACCGCCCGCCGGCTCGGCGCCGTCGTCACCGCGACCGACGTCCGGCCCGCCGCCAAGGAGCAGGTCGAGAGCCTGGGCGCCAAGTTCGTCGCCGTCGAGGACGAGGAGTTCCGCCAGGCCGAGACGGCCGGCGGCTACGCCAAGGAGATGTCGGCCGCCTACCGCGAGAAGCAGGCGGCCCTTGTCGCCCAGCACATCGCCAAGCAGGACATCGTCATCACCACGGCGCTGATCCCTGGGCGGCCGGCGCCGAAGCTGATCTCGGCCGAGATGGTGGCGTCGATGCGCCCCGGCTCGGTCGTCGTCGACCTCGCCGTCGAGCAGGGCGGCAACTGCGCCGGCAGCCGACCGGACGAGATCGTGGAGACCGGCAACCGGGTCCGCATCGTCGGCTGGGCCAACATGCCGAGCCGGATCGCCGTCGATGCCAGCCTGCTCTATGCCCGCAACCTCGTCGCCTTCCTGACGCCGCTCGTCGACAAGGAGAGTTCGGCGCTGAAGATCGACACCGCCGACGAGATCGTGAAGGCGTCGCTGCTGACCAGGGACGGCGCCGTCGTGCATCCGGCCTTCGCCGGCCAGGGAAGTTGAAGCCAGGGGGCCAGGGGGAATGAGCGGCATGGACGCCCACCAGATTTCCGACCGCGCCGGCCAGCTCGCGTCGGATGCGGAAATGCTGGCGAACAACCTGCGCGGCCTCGCCGCCGACGCCGGACAGATGGTGCAGCAGGCGGGCGAGGCGACCGGCCTCAGCCCGACCGTCGGCGCGCTCGCCGTCTTCGTGCTCGCCTGCTTCGTCGGCTACTACGTGGTCTGGCGGGTGACGCCCGCCCTGCACTCGCCCCTGATGGCGGTCACCAACGCCGTCTCCAGCGTCATCATCGTCGGCGCGCTGATCGCGGCGGGCCCGGCCGGGATCGGCTTCGCCAAGGCGATGGGCTTCCTCGCGGTCATCCTGGCATCGATCAACATCTTCGGCGGGTTCATCGTCACCCACCGGATGCTGCAGATGTTCAAGAAGAAGACGCGCTGAGAGGGCCCCGGACCATGAGCGCCAACCTCTCCGCCATCCTCTACCTCGTCGCCTCGGTCTGCTTCATCATGGCGCTGCGCGGGCTGTCCTCGCCCGAGACCTCGCGCGCCGGCAACCTCTACGGCATCGTCGGCATGGCCGTCGCGGTGGCGACCACGCTCGCCTCGCCCGAGGTCGTCAGCTACTGGATGATCCTGGTCGGGATCCTGATCGGCGGCGCCATCGGCACCGTGATCGCGCTGCGCATCGAGATGACGGCGCTGCCGCAGCTCGTCGCCGCCTTCCACAGCCTCGTCGGCCTCGCCGCGGTCTTCGTCGCCGGCGCCGCCTTCTACGCGCCGGAATCCTACGGGATCGGCATCCGCGGCGCGATCAAGACGGCGAGCCTGATCGAGATGAGCCTGGGGCTGGCGATCGGTGCCATCACCTTCACCGGCTCGATCGTCGCCTTCGCCAAGCTGCAGGGGCTGGTCTCCGGCAAGCCCCTGGTGTTCCCCGGCCAGCATCTGTTCAACGCCGCCCTCGGCGTCGCCATCGTGCTGCTCGGCGTCTGGCTGGTGGCCCAGGAATCCTCGGTCGCCTTCTGGCTGCTCTGCCTCGTCGCGCTGGCGCTCGGCCTGCTGCTGATCCTGCCGATCGGCGGCGCCGACATGCCCGTCGTCATCTCGATGCTGAACTCCTATTCCGGCTGGGCCGCGGCCGGCATCGGGTTCACGCTGCAGAACAACCTGCTGATCGTCACCGGCGCCCTCGTCGGCGCCTCCGGCGCCATCCTCAGCTACATCATGTGCAAGGGGATGAACCGCTCGATCTTCAACGTCATCCTCGGCGGCTTCGGCACCGACGGCGGCACCGCCGGCCCGGCCGGCACCAGCGGCGACAAGGCGGTGAAGTCGGGCAGCGCCGAGGATGCGGCCTTCATCATGAAGAACGCGCGCTCGGTCATCGTCGTCCCCGGCTACGGCATGGCCGTCGCCCAGGCGCAGCACGCGCTGCGCGAGATGGCCGACCTCCTGAAGAAGGAGGGGGTCGAGGTGCGCTACGCCATCCACCCCGTCGCCGGCCGCATGCCCGGCCACATGAACGTCCTGCTGGCCGAGGCCAACGTGCCCTACGACGAGGTCGTCGAGCTCGAGGAGATCAACCGCGACTTCGCCGCGACCGACGTCGCCTTCGTCATCGGCGCCAACGACGTCACCAACCCGGCCGCCAAGACCGACCCCAAGAGCCCGATCTACGGCATGCCGATCCTCGACGTCGAGCGGGCGCAGACGGTGCTCTTCGTCAAGCGCGGCATGAGCTCGGGCTATGCCGGCGTCGACAACGAGCTCTTCTTCCGCGACAACACCATGATGCTGTTCGGCGACGCCAAGAAGATGTGCGAGGAGATCGTCAAGGCGCTCGGCGCCTGAGCCGGGCCGCCTCAGGCGGCCGCGGTCTCCTCCTCGTCGATCGGCACGCCCGGCAGTTCCTTGGCCGAGCGGATGGCGAGGGCCGACTTCACGTGGCTGACGTTGGGCGCGGCCGTCAGCCGGGTGGTGAGGAAGCGCTGGTAGGCATCCCAGTCATGCGCCACGACGCGCAGCAGGAAATCGTTCTCGCCCGCCAGCATGTGGCACTCGCGGACCTCGGGCCACGTCCCGACCAGGCGTTCGAAGGCGCGCAGGTCGGTCTCGGCCTGGCTCGACAGTCCCACCGAGGCGAAGACCGTGACGCCGAAGCCGAGGAGCGCCGGATCGATGTCGGCATGGTAGCCGCGGATGAAGCCGGCCTCCTCCAGCGCCCGGACCCGGCGCAGGCAGGGCGGAGCCGAGATTTCGGCACGGCGGGCCAGTTCCACGTTGGTCATCCGCCCGTCGGCCTGGAGATCGCGGAGAATGCGCCGATCGATCCGGTCGAGCTTGATCTTGCGCATTTTCCCGTCTGCTTCCCCCCGTGGTCGAGCAAGGATATTACCGACCGCGCCGTGGCGAGCAAGATTCGAACCGGCGGCCGATGACCGCGCCGCTCCACTGCTGGCTGCTCCACGACGGCAAGGCCGGAAATCTGAGCCAGCTTTCCGGCCTCGCCGGCGCCCTGGGCGAGGGCCTGCCGCTGCAGGCGACGGTCGGGCTGCCCTGGTCGCTGCTGCCGGGCGCGCTCTGGCGGCGCGGCCTCGGCCCCCGGCCCGCGGGCGATCTGGCGGCGGGCGATCTGGCGGGCCGGGCCGCCTGGCCCGAGGTCGCGATCGGCGCCGGCCGCCGCACCGGCCGTGCCGTGCTCTGGGTCCGCGGCCGGTCCGGCGGCGCCAGCTTCGCCGTGCAGATCCAGGATTGCGGCCTCGACCCCGCCCTCTTCGACCTGGTGACGGTGCCGCAGCACGACCGGCTGCGCGGCCCCAACGTCGTCGTCACCGATGGCGCCATCCACAAGGTCACCGCCGCCGCCCTCGCCGGCGCGGCCGAGTTCTGGGGACCGCGGCTCGCCCACCTGCCGCGGCCGCGGGTCGCCGTCATGATCGGCGGCAACAGCCGCGCCTACCGCATGACCGAGGCGGCCGCCCGCGGCATCGCCCGCGACCTGCTCGACCTCCAGGCGACGGAGCGGGCCGGGCTGATGGTCACCGCCTCGCGCCGCACCGGGCCCGAGTCGGGCGCCCTGCTTCGGCAGATGCTGGGCGGCACCGGCATCGCCTTCTGGGACGGCCAGGGCGACAACCCCTATCTCGGCTACCTGGCCCTCGCCGACGCGGTCGTGGTCACCGCCGACTCGGTGTCGATGACGTCCGAGGCGTCGGCGACCGGCAGGCCGGTCCACGTCCTCGAACTGCCCGGCGGGTCGGAGAAGTTCCGGCGCTTCCACGCACATTTCCGGGCGCTCGGCATCACCCGACCGTTCGCCGGCCGGCTCGCCGACTGGAGCTACCGGCCGCCCGACGATGCCGGGCGGGTCGCGGCCGAAATCCGCCGCCGCCTCGCCGGCCGGCCTCAGCGATAGCCGAGGAAATCCCGGACCAGGAAGGCGTGGTGGCGCCGGTCGCGGTCGGGGCCGATCGGCACCACGATCTCGCCGAGCGACGTCGCTTCGGCGAAGCGGGAGAGGATGCCGGCGGGATCGGGCTGGGCCGAGACCAGGACGTAGCTCCGCCCGTCCCCCGGCGTGAGCCGCGTCGTCAGCTCGAAATGGTCGTTGGCGACCCCGTCGGGGTTCCATTTGACCACGTCGAAGGCGAACGGGCGCACATAGTAGACGAGCGACGCCAGGGTCAGCCGGCTGTCGACCAGCAGGCCGGCGCCGGGATGCGCCTGGCGCAGCGCCGTCACGCTGCGCCCGAGGTCGGACCAGCCGCGCACCCGCCGCCACGGGTCGTAGCGCGCCGGCAGTTCCCAGCCTGCCTGGCGCAGCAGGGGCGGCCCGGCCATGACGACGGCCGCGACCGCGACGTGGGCCGCCGCCGTCCAGACGAGGAGGCGGCGCCAGCCCCGCTGCACGGCCCAGGCGGCCGCCAGCAGGGTCGCGGCGACATAGGCCGGCGCCGCCCAGTTGGCGTGCGCCCGCGACAGGAAGGCGATGGCGAGCGCGATCGCCAGCGTCGGCCAGACGAAGAAGGCGACCCGCCGCCCGGCACCGTCGCCGCCCCGCAGCGCCGCCCACAGGCCGACCAGGAGCAGCGCCATCGGCACCGGGCCGAGGACCGCGAACTGCGCCGCCGCGAACTCCGCCAGTTCGCCCGGATTGAACAGCCGCCCGCCGAGATTGGCGTTGTCGCCGGTGTGGCGGAAGGTCGCGAAGCCGTTGGCGAGGTTCCACAGCACGTTCGGCAGCAGCAGCAGCAGCGCCGGCGCCAGCAGGAACGGGAGCCGCCGCCAGAGGAGCGGCCGCAATCCCGGCGTCAGGGCGAGGCACAGCGCCGCGGACACCAGGAAATAGGCCATCGCGTACTTGGAGAGGAGCCCGAGCCCGGCCCAGATGCCGGCCGCGACCCACCCGCCGACGCCATCCGCGCGCACCGCGCGCAGGAAGGCGTGCAGCGCCAGCGCCCAGAACAGCAGCAGCGGCGGGTCGGTCGAGATGATGAGGGACGACAGCGAGACCGCCGGCATCGTCGCCCACAGCACCGCCGACCAGAACCCGACGCGGGCGCCCCAGGCCTCGCGGCCGATCGCGTAGAGCACGCAGGCGGTGGCGGCGTGACAGAGGGCGCTCGGCAGCTTGATGGCGAAGGTGCCGTCGCCGAGCAGCGCCGTCGAGAGCGCGATCAGCCAGGCGACCAGCGGCGGCTTGGAGTAGTAGCCGAACGCCGGTTCCTTGGCCCAGATCCAGTACTGGGCCTCGTCGCCGTAGAGGTCGAGCGGCCCGCCGGCGAGCCAGGCGAGGCGGAGCAGCGTCAGCAGGCCGACGACGGCAAGCGCCGGACGCCAGCCGAAGGGACCGTCGGCGCCGGGCGGTTCGGGTGCTTCTTTCGTCATCGGCCGCAACTATCTTAGTGTATCGGGTTCTCAAGCGGAGTCGGCGGGCAATGGCCCAGCGCCATCACAGCAAGGTTCTCATCATCGGCGGCGGCCCGGCGGGCTACACCGCCGCCATCTATGCCGCGCGCGCCAACCTCGAGCCGCTTCTGGTCGAAGGCATGCAGCCCGGCGGCCAGCTCACCATCACGACCGACGTCGAGAACTATCCCGGATTCGCCGACGTGATCCAGGGCCCATGGCTGATGGAGCAGATGCGGCGCCAGGCCGAACATGTCGGGGCCCGGCTGATCGGGGACCTCGTCGTGTCCTGCGACCTGACGCAGCGCCCGTTCCGCGCGGTCGGCGACAGCGGCGACGAGTACATCGCCGACAGCGTCGTCATCGCGACCGGCGCCCAGGCGCGCTGGCTCGGCCTGCCGAGCGAGGAAACCTACCGCGGCGCCGGCGTCTCCGCCTGCGCCACCTGCGACGGCTTCTTCTTCCGCGGCCGCAAGGTGGCGGTCATCGGCGGCGGCAACACCGCCGTCGAGGAGGCCCTCTACCTGACGAACCATGCGAGCGAGGTCGTGCTGATCCACCGGCGCGACCGGCTGCGGGCGGAGAAGATCCTGCAGGACCGGCTCTTCCGCCACCCGAAGGTGCGGGTGGTCTGGGACGCCGTGGTCGAGGAGGTCCTGGGCGGCGGCACCCCGCCCGGCGTCACCGGCGTCCGGCTGCGCGACGTGAAGAGCGGCGCCATCTCCGAACTCGAGGTCGAGGGCGTCTTCGTCGCCATCGGCCATACCCCCGTCACCGAACTGTTCCGCGGCCAGCTGGCGCTCGACGGCGAGGGCTACATCCTGACCCGGCCGGACTCGACGGCGACGGACATCGAAGGGGTCTTCGCGGCGGGCGATGTCCGTGACAAGATATATCGTCAGGCGGTGACCGCCGCCGGTCTCGGCTGCATGGCGGCGCTCGAAGCGGAGCGCTGGCTGGCCGGGATCGAGGATGCCGCCCATGCGAGCGGCGGAACCGACGACGGGGTGGCGAAGCAGGCCGCTGCCGACTGAGCGGCGGCCGACGATTGGGGGGCGCGGCGCCGGCCGAAGGGCCGGCGGCCGTGGACTGTCATGCCGATGGATTGGGACAAGCTGCGCGTCTTCCACGCCGTCGCCGAGGCGGGAAGCTTCACGCATGCCGGGGAGAAGCTGAATCTCAGCCAGTCGGCGGTGAGCCGCCAGATCAGCGCGCTCGAGGACAGCCTCGGCACGCCGCTCTTCCATCGCCATGCCCGCGGCCTGATCCTGACCGAGCAGGGCGAGATGCTCTACCGCACGGCGCACGACGTCTTCGCCAAGCTGGCGATGACCGAGGCCGCCCTCAGCGAGGCCAAGGACCGCCCCAAGGGCCCGATCAAGGTCACCGCCCCGGTCGCCTTCGGTTCGATGTGGCTGACGCCGCGGATGCGCGAGTTCGTCGACCGCTACCCGGACATCCAGGTCAGCCTGCTGCTCGACGAGAGCGAACTCGACCTCGGCATGCGCGAGGCGGACGTCGCGATCCGGATGTCGCCGCCACGCCAGCCGGACCTCGTCCAGCGCCACCTGGTGACGGTCTCCCTGCACCTCTATGCCTCGCGGCAGTACCTGCAGGAGCACGGGACGCCGCAATCGACCGCCGATCTCGAGCGGCACCGCCTCGTGGTCTTCGGCGAGTACGGTCATGCGCCGACGCCGTCGGTCAACTGGCTGATGGACATCGGCAGGCAGGCGGGCCGGCACCGGCCGAACCTGTTCACCGTCAACAGCGTCTACGGCATCCTGCGTGCCGTGCAGAGCGGCATCGGCATCGGTGCGCTGCCCGACTACATGGTGAGCGAGGTCGAGTCGCTGGATCGCGTCCTGCCGGAGCTCGCCGGGCCGCCCGTCGACACCTACTTCGTCTATCCGGAGGAACTGCGCCATTCCAAGCGCATTGCCGTGTTCCGCGACTATCTCGTGGCCAGGGTGGCCGAGACGCGATTTTAGGCAGTGCAGCATGGTCCAGGACGGACCGACCGGCTCGTGCAAACATCCAAATTTGGCGGCTATCTATCGGGAGCCATGCGGATTTCGCATATCCGCCACGAGACAATGGCTGTGGTCGACCCGGCCCTCCTGCCTATTTAATCATCCACAGGCGCTGCGATGCAGCACCACGGAATTCGGTCGGTCTGCCGCCAGGGACGGTGCGCCGGTCAGGAATTTCGGGCTCCCCGCCCGAAATGGGGTCCTTCGGGATCCTACGTCTCCCAGACGTGAAGCCTCCCTGTTCAACTGGCCCCGGTGGCAACACCGGGGCCTTTTTTTTGTCGCCCGACTTCACCGCCGGTCGGCCCGGATCGTATCCTGCGCCATCCACATCGATCGCCGACCATCGCCCGTGACGCGCCTTCGTTCCCCCGGGCTTCGGCTCGCGGTCCCGGCCACGGTTCCGTTCGACCGCGGCGACGCCGGCGACCTCGCCGCCGGGACGAGCGGGCGATGATGCGGCGGGTCGAACTCGCCGCGCGCCCGGACTGGCGGCGGACCGCAGCCGATCTCGGCTTCGTCAACCACACCTACGCCGGCGGCGCATACTGGACCGACGGCGCCTGCTACCAGCTCTCGCGGCCGGCGATCGAGGCCGCGCTGCGGCCGGCGGTCGAGGAACTCTGGCGCCTGTGCCTCGCCGTCGCCGAGCATGCCTGCGGCGACGCGCGCGTTCTCGGCTCGCTCGGCATCCCCGAGGCGGTCTGGGACCTGGTGCGCACAAGCTGGCGCCGCGGCGACCCGGCGCTCTGCACCCGCTTCGATCTCGCCTGGGACGGCACCGCGCCGCCCAAGCTGCACGAATGCAACGGCGACACCCCGGGAACGCTGTTCGAGACGGCGGTGTTCCAGTGGATCTGGCTCGAGGACCGGCTGGCGGACCGGTCCGTCCCCGACGGCGCCGACCAGTTCAACCGGCTGCACGCGGCCCTGATCGAAGCGTTGCGGCGGCTGCCCGTGGCGGGGGCGGTCCACCTGGCGGCCTCGGTGCGCAATCTCGAGGACCGGATGTGGGTGCGCTATCTCGCCGACTGCGCCACCCAGGCCGGCCTCGCCGCCGAACTCGTCGACCTCGAGGCGATCGGCATCGATGGTCGCGGGGCGCTCACCGACATCGACGACCGGGCCATCGGGTGCCTCGTCAAGGCCTATCGCTGGGAACTGCTCCTGCGCGAGCCCTTCGGCCCCAGCCTCCTCGGATCCGCGGCGCCGCTGGTGATCGAGCCCGCCTGGAAGCTGATCCTGTCGTCCAAGGGCCTGCTGGTCTGGCTGTGGCGGCTCTTCCCCGGCCATCCCAACCTGCTGCCCTGCTGGTTCGAGGGCGATCGGGAGGCGCCCGGCGACCGCGCCGTCGCCAAGCCCCTGTTCTCGATCAAGGGACAGAACATCCGTCTCCGCGATCCCGCGCTGCCCGGCGGCGAAGTGCGGACCGACGGCCACCACGGTGGCCAGCGCCATGTGGTGCAGGCGCTGCACCGCCTGCCGACGTTCCGCGGGGTCGGCGGCGAGCACCATGCCTCGGTCGGCGCCTGGATCGTCGGCGGCGAGGCCGCCGGCATCGGCATCATCGAATCGGACGGGCCGATCGTCCAGGACACGACCAGCCGGTTCGTGCCGCATGTCGTCCTGCCCTGAGGCCGCCCGACCGATGCTGATCGAGCCGCCGCTGACCGGCCGGCGCACCTACCTCCACGGCGCCGACATCCTGGATGCGCTGGTCGCCGCCACGGGTGCGGAGGGCGATCTCGCCCTGGTGCTGCGGATCGCCGGCGACTGCGCCATCGAGGCCTTGCCGGAGATGCCCGCCGACGGCCGCCCGGTCTGCGGCCGCTTCCGCTATGTCCGCAACGGCATCCCGCACCGGCTGTCGCTCCACCATCGCCCCGACCGGCCGATCCGCCACCGGCGGACGGGCGACGATGCCGCCCTGCTCGAGGGCGCCGTCCTCGCGGGCGATCGCGCGACACAGCCCGCCGGACCCGGCACCCCCCTGCACCGCGCCATCGCCCTCGCCCTGGCGCTGCTGGAGCGGCCCTATCCCGACGATTACTGGACGATCGCCGAGATCGCCTGCGCGACCCTGCCGCCGGCCGACGGCACCGTCGCCGTGAGGACGGTGCCGCGGCTGGGAGGCCGGTTCTGGCGGGCGGAGATCGCGGTCGACCGGCGGCCGCTCGGCCATGTGCTGCTGGCGCGCGGCAGCCCGCGGCGCTGAGCCGACGATGGCTCCGCCCGCCCGGCCCCTGTACCATCGCGGCAGGATTCACCGGAACGATGGTGGGGTGATGCTGAGCGAGGAGCAGGTGCGGGCGGCGATCGCCGAGGCGGTGGACCGGGCGGGCGCCGCCTCCATCGGAGCGGACACCGACTTCGAGGATGCCGGCCTCGATTCGCTCGACCACGCGCAGATCCTGATCCGCATCGAGGAGCGCTACGGCCTGCACGTCGCCGACGCGGACATGGCCGAATGCCGCTCGATCGCCGCCATCCTCGCCTATGCGCGCCGCCCGGCCGGCGACGGCGGCGAAGGGACGGCGCCCGGCGGCGGGGTCGCGGCCCGGCGCGCGTGACGGCGATCCGCGTCCTCGGCCCGGAGCGCCTGGCGCCGCCGTCCGAGATCGGCGCCGCGCGCTACGCGTCCGAACTGCTGCGCCACTGGCATCTCGGCCGCAGCGACGCGGTCGCGCAGTCGCTGGAGCGCGAGTCGGCGGCACTCGGCTGGCGGCTGATGCTGGACGCCGTCCGCTTCCTGCGCGACCCGACCTGCGTGCCGCTGCCCCGTGGCGCCAAGGAGCGCTCGATCCTGCTCAGCACGATCGTCACCATGGGCGGCGTCGCCGCGGCCAAGGCCTTCCTCGCCGCCACGACCGACGAGCCGGTCACGGTCCCGGCGATCGCCGAACTGCACACGCTCATCGCCCATGCCCCGACCGATGCCCCCGACGGCGCCGCGCCCGACCTCCTCGACGACCCGGCACGCGACGTCCAGGTGACCGCGTGCCCGGGCGCCCGGACCGTGATCTTCGTCTTCACCGGCGGCGCCCAGCGCTTCAACGGCCCGCTGCGGCTGATCCACGCCTGGCTGCGCCGGCTCGGCGCCAGCATCGTCTACCTGCGCGACCTCCACGGGATGCACTTCCTCGGCGGCGTGCCGTCGCTGGGCGACGGCTATCGCGAGACCGTGCGGGCGCTGCGCCGCCTCGCCGCCGACCTCGGCTGCCCGCGCATCGTCTGCACCGGCAGTTCGTCCGGTTCGTTCGGCGCGCTGCGCTACGGGCTCGACCTGCCGGCCGAGCGGGTGCTCTGCTTCGCCGGTCCGACCGTGCTCGACGACAGCCTGCCGGAACTGCTGCGCCGCGAGCGCCTGCGCGGCGCGGTCGGCGAGCCGGTCGATCCGACGCAGCTCGATCTCGCCGCCCTCTACGCCGCCGCCGACCGGCGACCGGCGCTGCGGCTCGTCTATGGCGGCGCCAACCGCTGGGACCGGGCGGAGGCCGAGCGCATGGGCGACGTTCCGGGCGTGGAACTGGTGCCGATCCCGGGGCTGGCGCAGCACGGGGTCGTGCCCTACCTGCTCCCCGGCGGCGCCTTCGGGCGCCACCTCGCCTGGCTGGCCGGCGGGGTCGCGCCCGGCACGCGGCCATTGACGCCGGCGCCCGCAGGCCCGACATAAGTTCCATGTCCGCGTCCGCCCCCCGCCTCCATCGCCGCACCCGCTCGGGCTCGCTGCGAACGGGCTCTTCCGCCCCGGCTCCGGCCGCGTAGACGACGCGCGGCCCCGGACTGCCGGGGCCAGCCGGTCACGGGAGTGCCTGCAGCGGCGTCCGGACCATCTTCCGCATCGCATTCGAACACGCCCCGCGCCGCTGGAGCGCCGGAGACGAACCATGAGCACTGCCACTTCCGCCCTGCCGCCGATCACCGTGCGGCAGACCGACCACGCCGCCCTCGACCGCCTCGCGGACGGCTATGCCGACACCATGCCCGAGGTCGCGGAATACCTCGCCCGCGAACTCGACCGCGCCCGGGTGGTGCCGGACGGCGGGCTGCCCGGCGACATCGTCCGCATGGGCTCGCGCGTCCGCTTCCGCGACGACGCGACCGGCCAGGAGCGCTGGGTGACGCTGGTCTACCCTGGCGAACAGGACATCGCCGCCGGCCGCATCTCGGTGATGACGCCGATCGGCGCGGCCCTCATCGGCCTCGCCCGCGGCCAGTCGATCGCCTGGGAGACGCGCCGCGGCGAGTCCCGGGCCCTGACCGTGCTCGACGTCGGCGACGCGGGCTAGGCCGGAGGCCGGGGATGGCGAGGGCGGCGGAATGCCGCTACCCTCGGCATCACCCCCTGCCTGCGCGCTGCCCCGAGGAACCCATGGACAGCCACGACCTCCCCGCGACCCTCACCGACTGCGACCGCCTGCGCGAGCACTACGGCCCGATTTCGGGCCTCGCCGAGAAGAAGGTGCTGACCTTCCTCGACCCGCATGCCCGCAGCTTCATCGCCCTGTCGCCCTTCCATGTGCTGGCGACCGCGGGCGGCGACGGCACCGCCGACGCCTCGCCCCGCGGCGACGCACCGGGCTTCGTCAAGGTGCTGGACGACCGCCGGCTGCTGGTGCCGGACCGGATCGGCAACAACCGCGTCGACAGCTTCCGCAACATCGTCGCCCATCCGGGCGTCGGCCTGCTCTTCTTCGTGCCCGGCGTCGACGAGACCCTCCGGGTCAACGGACGGGCCAGCCTGACGACCGACGCCGCGGTGCTGGCGCCGCACGCGGTCCAGGGCAAGACGCCGCGCGCCGCCATGCTGGTCGAGGTCGACGAGGTCTTCTTCCACTGCGGCAAGGCGCTGAAGCGCAGCCGGCTATGGAGCCCCGAGGTCCAGATCGAGCGGTCGAGCTTCCCGACGCTGGGCCGGATCATCGCCGACCAGACCCGGGTCGGCACCGCCGAGGAGGCGGACCAGCGCCTGGAGGAGAGCTACCGCACCCGCCTCTACTGAGGCAGGGCGGTGCCGGACGAGCGGCTCCTCAGGCGAAGAGCCGCTCGTTCTCCATGCCCTTGTAGAGATCGGCCACGAATTCCTCGTAGCCGTTGTAGAGCAGGGTCGGGACGCGCTCGTCGCTGCCCAGCACCCGCTCGGTCGCCTGGCTCCAGCGCGGATGCGAGACCTTGGGATTGACGTTCGCCCAGAAGCCGTACTCGGACGACTGCAGCTTCTCCCAGTAGCCGACCGGCCGCTTGTCGGTGAACTCGACGCGCACGATCGACTTCACCTGCTTGAACCCGTACTTCCATGGCGTGACGAAGCGGATCGGCGCCCCGTTCTGCTTCGGCAGCGGCTTGCCGTAGAGGCCGGTCGCCATGAAGGCGAGTTCGTTCGTCGCCTCGGCGACCGTCAGCCCGTCCGTGTAGGGCCAGGGGTACCAGCTCTGCCGCTGCCCGGGCGCGACCTTCGGGTCCATGAAGGTCTGGAAGACGACATACTTGGCGGACGCCAGCGGCCTGGCGAACTCGACCATCGCCTTCATCGGGAAGCCGGTCCACGGCACCGCCATCGACCAGGCCTCGACGCAGCGGAAACGGTAGAGCCGCTCCTCGAGCGGCATCTTCTTCACCAGGTCGTCGAAGTCGATCGTCACCGGCTTCTCGACCATGCCCTCGAAGGCGATCGTCCAGGGCCGGATCTTCAGTGCCTGGGCGGCGCCGGCGATGCCCTTGTGCGAGCCGAACTCGTAGAAATTGTTGTAGGAGGTCGCGTCCTTCTCCGGCGTCACCGCCCGGTCGAGGCGGTAGCGCATGTTCTGCCGGGCGGGGTAGAGGCCGGCGGTCGGATCGGCGGCCGCACCCTGGGCAGCCGCCTCCTCGGCGGCGAACGGCACCGCCGCCGCCGCCATGCCGAAGCCCGCCGCCTTCAGCAGGGCGCGGCGGTCGAGATAGACGGATTCGGGAGTGGCGGATCGTTCCGGCATCTCCCAGCCGCGGCGGCGCTTGACGAGCATCCTCGGATCTCCTCCGGTGGGAAGTGAGGCCGCGAGCCTAGCCCCGCCGCGGCCTCACCGCCCAATCAACTGCGCTTGAACACCGCCCCGGGTTCGCCAACTTCGCTCAGACGAAGGTGACGGCGACGCGGCCGAGTCCGGCGAAGGTCGCCTCCGCGCTCGCCGCCGGCCCGACCGGCTGCGGCGGGATGGCGCTGCCGGTGGTGACGATCTCACCCGCCTTGAGCCCGCCCAGCGGTGCCGTCTCGTTGGCGAGCCAGGCCAGCGACGCGAGCGGGTTGCCGAGCACGTTGGCCCCCCTGCCCTCCACGGCGGCGCCGCCCGCGACGGTGAAGACGACGCTGCCGTCGACGAGGTCGACGCCCCGCCAGTCGGTCACGCCCTCGCCGAGCACGAAGGCGCCGTGGACGCCGTTGTCGGCGATGAGGCTGAGAATGCCGACCGACAGCCACTCGGCGAAGGCGGTGTCGACGATCTCGATCGCCGGATGGACTGCCGCCACCGCGTCGGCGACGGTCTCGGCCGTCCACGGCGCGCCCGACGGCGGCAGGTCGCGGCCGAGGCGGAAGGCGTATTCCGCCTCGAGCAGCCGCATCGAGAAGCCCGCCCCGGGCAGGCGCGCCGGGCTCGCATGCACGAGCCCGTCGAGCAGCCGGCCATAGAAGGGCCGGTCGTAGCCGAGCAGCTTCTGCGCCGCCGGCCCGGTGCAGCCGACCTTCCAGCCGCGGGTGGCGGCGCCCTTCTGCGCCACCACCTGGCGCTGCACCGCCAGCGCCGCAGCGAGGTCGGCCGGCCGCTCGTCCGGCGGCAGGGCCGCCATCCGGGCGCCGGCCCGCGCCTCCAGCAGGCGGGCCGCCGCCCGCCCTTCCCATCCAGCCATGCCGCTTCCCCCTATTGCGCCGCGGCCGCCCGCCCCTCGACCACCTTGTCGGCGAGCCGCCCGGTCAGTTCCTGGAGATGATCGAAGCGGGCGGTATAGCTGCCGACGCCGTGCGACAGCGAGCGCAATTCGACGATGAGGTCGTGGATCTCCGACGCCGGCATGTGCGCCGTCACCGCGTCCCATCCCGGCCAGCCCTCGCGGGCGTCGTAGCCGAGCAACTGTCCCCGCCGGCCGCTGACCAGCCGCTGCACCCGGGCGGTATAGGCGCTGGGGGCGACGACCTCGACCTCCAGGATCGGCTCCAGCAGGACCGGCTCGCACTGCGGCAGGCCATCGACCATCGCCTGGCGCCCCGCCGTCTTGAACGCCATGTCGGAACTGTCGACGGCGTGGAACTGGCCGCTGGTCAGCGTCACCGACAGGTCGACGACCGGAAAGCCGAGCGGGCCCTGTCGCAGCGCCTCTCGCGCGCCCTCCTCGACCGCCGGGATGTACTGCCGCGGCACGACGCCGCCGACGATCGTCTCGGCGAAGACGAAGCCCGAGCCGCGCGGCAGCGGCTTGATGTCGACATGGATGTCGGCGAACTGGCCGTGCCCGCCCGACTGGCGCTTGAAGCGGGAATGGATCGCGTGCGGCTTGCGGATCGTCTCCTTGAAGGCGACCTGCGGCGGCCGCGTCGTGACCGGGACGTTGTAGCGGCTGCGCAGGCGGTCGCAGGCGATCTGGAGGTGGATGTCGCCCTGGCCGGAGAGGACGAGTTCGTGCGTCTCGTCGCGGAAGGCGGCCGACAGCGCGGGGTCCTCCTCGGCCAGCCGGGCGAGGGCGGCGGTCAGCTTCACCTCGTCGGCGCGCTTCTCGGCATTGATCGCGAGCGCGTAGACGGGCTTGGGCGGCGCCGGCCAGGCGAGCCCCGGCTCGCCGGCGCCGGACGGCGTCAGCACCGCCCCGGTCAGGACCGGGTCCATGCGGCCGAGCCCGACCACCTCGCCCGTCTGGGCGGCGGTCACCTTCTGCTGCTGGGCGCCGAACAGGCGGACGATGCCGCCGACGCGCACGTCGTTCAGCACCATGCCCTCGGTGATCGGGCCGCGCCAGACGCGGGCCAGGGACAGCTTGCCGGTGTGGGCGGCATGCACGGTCTTGAAGACCTGGGCCAGCGGCTCGCCCGCGGTCGCGACCGCCCTGCGGTCGAGCGTCTGCTGCGGCTGCGGCACCTCGTGCCGGAGCGCCTTGAGCAGCCGGCGGACGCCGTGGTCGTGCTCCGCCGCGCCGAGGAAGACCGGAACGATCAGGTCGCGTTCCAGGTCCTGGGTGAGCTGGGCGTAGATCTCCTCCTTGGCCGGCATCGCGTCGGACAGCAGCTGCTCCAGCAGCCCGTCGTCGAAATCGGCCAGCCGCTCCAGCATCTTCTGGCGCTCGTTCGCCTCGCGCTCGCGGACGGTCTCGGGCATGGCGATCAGTTCCGAGGCCTGCCCGGGCTTGTAGGCGTAGGCGCGTTCGCTCACGAGGTCGATGTACCCGGTGACCGGCGACTCGGCCTCGGCGCCGCGGATCGGCACCTGGCGCAGGACGAGCGGCCGCTGCGACACCGCCTGCAGCGCCTCCAGCAGGTCGCGCACCCGCTCGGTCGCCTGGTCCATCTTGTTGACGAACAGCATGTGCGGGATGCCGTGGTCGTCGAGGAACTTGAAGAGCGGCCCCAGCATCACCGCCTTGTCGCTGTCGGGCTCGCAGACGACGACGGCGGCGTCGGCCGCCAGCATCGCGCCCACCGCCTCGCTCGCCAGTTCGACCGAGCCGGGGCAGTCGATGAAGGTCCAGGGGTCGCCGAGATAGCTGGTGTTGGCGACCGTCAGCTCGGTCGACATCCTGCGGGCCCGGGCCTCGGTCGCGCTGTCGCCGACGGTCGTGCCGTCCTTGACGCTGCCGCGCCGGGCGGTCGCCTCGGTCGCATGCAGCAGCGCCTCGAGCAGGGTCGTCTTGCCGGACAGGTACGGTCCTACCAGGGCCGCGCAGCGGGGCGCGGCCGCCTTCCTTTCACCCATCGTCAAAGCCTCCTTCAGGAGGTCTCAGAACCGCTGGGCGGGATAGCCCTGGCGGCTCCTCCCGAGGAAAGGATGGGCATCGCCGTCATCGGGGCGCAACAGGAAAATGGTCGGCGGCGGAACCGTCGCACATGGCGCATGGTTGCCGGCGAGTGGGTGGCGGGCGATGTCCGGACGGCGCGGAGATATCCGGATCGGCGTGGCGGGCTGGCGCTACCCGCCTGGCGCGGCCATTTCCATCCCGCGGGGCTGCCGCCGTCCCGCGAGCTGGCCCATGTCGCGAGCCGGTTCCGGACGGTCGCGGTCAACGGCACCTTCGACCGCCTGCAGCGGCCCGAGACCTTCGCCGGCTGGGCCGACGCGGTGCCCGATGGCCGACGGAACCTTCGCCGGCCGCGGCCGGGACACCCGGCGGCGGCGCGACGGCTTCGTCGATTTCGACAATACCGACCAGCGGCCCGCGCGCGCGGATGCCCGGGCGCTGGCCGCCATGGTCGGCGCCGCTCGACCGGCGGCTACTTCAGCCCCTCGCAGAAGCGGATGATGCGCTGGCAGGCGTCGCGCAGCGTCTCGGTCGCGGTCGCGTAGGAGATGCGGAAGTGCGGGGAGAGGCCGAACGCCTCGCCCTGGACGACGGCGACGCCCTCCTCCTCGAGCAGTGCGGTCGTGAAGTCGGTGTCGTTGCCGATGCGCTTGCCCGACCGCGTCGTCTTGCCGATCGTGCCGGCGCAGGACGGGTAGACGTAGAAGGCGCCCTCGGGCTTCGGACAGAAGATGCCGGGGGCCGTGTTCAGCATCTGCACCACGAGGTCGCGGCGCTCCTGGAAGACGGCGTTGTTGCGCGGGATGAAGTCCTGCGGCCCGTTCAGCGCCTCGACGGCGGCGGCCTGGCTGATCGAGGACGGGTTGGAGGTGCTCTGCGACTGGATCACCGCCATCGCCTTGATGAGCTTCTCCGGCCCGGCGGCATAGCCGATGCGCCAGCCGGTCATGCAGTAGGCCTTGGAGACGCCGTTCATGGTCAGCGTGCGGTCGTAGAGGCCGGGCTCGACCTGGGCCGGCGTCACGAACTGGAAGCCGTCGTACATCAGGTGCTCGTACATGTCGTCGGTCAGGACATGGACGTGCGGATGGCGCATCAGGACGTCGGTCAGCGCCTTCAGGTCGGCATGGGAATAGGCGGCACCGGTCGGGTTCGACGGCGAGTTCAGGATCACCCACTTGGTCCTGGGCGTGATCGCCTGCTCCAGGTCCTCGGCCCGCATGCGGAAGCCGTTGTTCTGCGGGCAGGGCACGAACACGGGCTTGCCCTCGGCGAGCAGCACCATGTCGGGGTAGGAGACCCAGTAGGGCGCGGGGATGATGACCTCGTCGCCGGGGTCGAGCGTCGCCATCAGGGCGTTGTAGATCACCTGCTTGCCGCCACTGCTGACGGTGACCTGCGAGGGCTTGTAGTCGAGCCCGTTCTCGCGCTTGAACTTGGCGCAGATCGCCTTCTTCAGCGCCGGCGTGCCGTCGACCGCGGTGTAGCGGGTGTCGCCCTGCTCGATGGCGCGGATGCCCGCGGCGGCGATGTTGGGCGGGGTGTCGAAGTCCGGCTCGCCGGCACCGAGGCCGATGACGTCGCGGCCGGCGGCCTTCAGCTCCTGCGCCTTGGTGGAGACCGCGATGGTCGGCGAGGGCTTGATGCGGGACAGGCGTTCGGCGATGAGGCCCATGGCGAGGCGGCTCCGGGGGATGGGAAAAGCGCGCCAAACTAGGACCGTCGCGGGACCAGTGCAACCCGGCTGACCGCCGCCCCGCCGCCGGCCGCACGATCGCGTGAAGATTGCGCGACAAGCGCCCGCCGCTCTTCCGATTTTCACCGCACCGCCCCATTTCCGCCGTGTTGGCCAGGCAGGGTGCGGACATGGAACAGTATCGAGACAACGCGAACGGCCGGGCGTGCGCCGATCGGTGGCTGCGCGGCGAACCGAGGCTCGACGAGCTGCTTCAGGACCCGATGCTGCTTCTCGTGCTTCGCCGCTCCAACACCAGCGTCGACGACATCCGTCGCCTCGCCGACCGGGTCGAGCCGGGGGTCGTCCACTAGGGCGGCGCGCCGCCGTCGGTGGCCGCTCCGGTCGTCAGGGCTCCGGTAGTCAGGGCGTCGGCATCGTTCTTGAATTCCTCCTGCGCCGGTCGCGATGATGCCGCGGGCGACGGGGTGGAGGGCGTGGGGCGATGGAATACCGGCCGGAGGTGCTGGCGGATCTCGACCGGCGGGTGGCGGCGGCGCTGCCGCAATGGGGCCTGTCGCCGCGCACCGCGGTGACGCTGCTGAACCTCTCCGAGAACGCCACCTACCGGCTGGACGACCCCGACCGGGGTCGCAACCTGATCCTCCGGGTCCACCGCATCGGCTACCGCACCGCGGCCGAGATCGAATCCGAGCTGGCCTGGATCGCCGCCCTGCGCGCGCACGGCGCCGTCACCACCCCGGCACCGGTCGCCGGCACCGACGGCGGGCTGCTGCGCGTCCTGCCGGCGACGGACGCCGGCCCGGCCCGCCACGCCGTCGCCTTCGAGTTCGCGGCCGGCAAGGAGCCGGACAAGGGCGACGACCTCGTCGGCTGGTTCCACACCCTGGGCGCGGTGACCGCACGGATGCACGCGCATGTCCGGGCCTGGCCGGCGCCGGCCGGCTTCCGGCGCCCGCACTGGGACTACGACGCCATGTTCGGTGCCGCGCCGGTCTGGGGCCCGTGGCGCGCCGGCTTCGGCCTCGACGCCGCGGGCGCCGCCATCCTGCAGCGCGCCCTCGACCTCATCCGGCGGCGCACCGAGGGGTTCGGCCGCAGCGCCGGCCGCTACGGCCTCGTCCATGCCGACCTGCGCCTCGCCAACCTGCTGGTCGACGGCGAGCGCCTGACCGTCATCGACTTCGACGATTGCGGCTTCTCCTGGCTGGTCTACGACTTCGCGGCCGCCGTCAGCTTCATGGAGGACGACCCGATCGTGCCGGCGCTGGCCGACGCCTGGGTCGCCGGCTACCGCACCGTCCTGCCGCTGGCCGAGGAGGACGCCGCCGAGATCCCGGTCTTCGTGATGATGCGGCGCATCCTGCTGGTCGGCTGGCTCGCCTCCCATGCCGAGGTGCCGATCGCCGCCGAACTCGGCGCCGGCTACACCCACGGCAGCGTCGCCATGGCCGAACGGCTGCTGTCCGACTTTTCCTGACCGGAGGACCCTCCATGTTCGCCCCCCTCGCCGGCCGCACGGTCGTCGTCACCGGCGGCAGCCGCGGCATCGGCCGCGGCATGGCGCTGCGCTTCGCCGAAGCCGGCTGCCGCGTCCTGGTCGTCGCCCGCGCGGCCGAAGCCGCCGCCCGCACCGTGGCCGACATCGCCGCGGCCGGCGGTACCGCCCATCCCTTCGCGGCCGACGTCGCCGACCCGGCCGGAATGCAGGCGATGGCGGCCGAGGCCGAGCGGCACTTCGGCGGCATCGACGTGCTCTGCGCCAATGCCGGGGTCTTTCCCTCCGCCCGCCTGGAAGAGATGACGCCGGAGGCGTTCGACGGCGTCATCGCCACCAACCTGCGCGGCACCTTCCTCGCCGTCACCGCCTGCCTGCCGGCGATGAAGCGCGCGGGGCGCGGGCGGATCGTCGTCACCTCGTCGATCACCGGGCCGGTGACCGGCTATCCCGGCTGGGCCCACTACGGCGCCAGCAAGGCGGGACAGCTCGGTTTCGTCCGCACCGCGGCGCTGGAACTGGCGCCGCACGGCATCACCATCAACGCGGTGATGCCCGGCAACATCCTGACCGAGGGGCTGACCGGCATCGGCCCCGACTATCTCGCGCGGATGACCGCCGCCATCCCGATGGGCCGGCTCGGCGGCGTCGCCGACGTCGCCAACGCCGCCCTCTTCTTCGCCTCCGACGAGGCCGGCTGGATCACCGGCCAGACGCTGGTCGTCGACGGCGGCCAGATCCTGCCGGAGGCGTCGGCCGACGGCTGATCGCCGCGACGGCGCCCCGGCTGGTCATTCCCGGCCGGCGACCGCATATACTGCGGCATGCTGATCGATCGTCTCGAACGGCCGGTGGCCGATGCCGCGGTGCCGTTCCGCATCCAGTCGGACTTCGCCCCGGCCGGCGACCAGCCGGCCGCGATCGCCGCCCTCGTCGAGGGACTCGGCGCCGGCGAGCGCGACCAGGTCCTGCTCGGCGTCACCGGGTCGGGAAAGACCTTCACCATGGCCCACGTCATCCAGCACATCCAGCGGCCGACGCTGGTGCTGGCGCCGAACAAGACGCTGGCGGCCCAGCTCTACGGCGAGATGAAGTCGTTCTTCCCGGACAACGCCGTCGAGTATTTCGTCTCCTACTACGACTACTACCAGCCCGAGGCCTACGTGCCGCGGACGGACACCTATGTCGAGAAAGAGTCCTCGATCAACGAGCAGATCGACCGGATGCGTCACTCGGCGACCCGCGCGCTCTTCGAGCGCCGCGACGTCGTCATCGTCGCCTCGGTCTCCTGCATCTACGGCATCGGCTCGCCCGAGACCTACCAGACGATGACGCTGACCCTGAAGACGGGCCAGACCATCAACCGCACCCAGCTCCTCGCCCGCCTCGTCGAACTGCAGTACCGGCGCAACGACCTCGGCTTCGTCCGCGGCGCCTTCCGCGTCCGCGGCGACACGGTCGAGCTCTTCCCCGCCCACTACGAGGACCGCGCCTGGCGGGTGACCATGTTCGGCGACGAGATCGAGGCGATCCACGAGGTCGACCCGCTGACCGGGGACAAGGTGGCGACGCTGCAGCAGATCAAGGTCTACGCCAACAGCCACTACGTCACGCCCAAGCCGACGCTCCTCCAGGCGGTCGAGCAGATCAAGCGCGACCTCAAGCTCCGGCTCGACGAGCTCTACGCCGCCGGCAAGCTGCTGGAGGCGCAGCGGCTGGAGCAGCGCACCACCTTCGACATGGAGATGATCGCGGCGACCGGCAGCTGCGCCGGCATCGAGAACTATTCCCGCTACCTGACCGGGCGGGCGCCCGGGGAGCCGCCGCCGACGCTCTTCGAGTACCTGCCCGCCGACTCGCTGCTGATCCTCGACGAGAGCCACGTCACGGTGCCGCAGATCGGCGGCATGTTCCGCGGCGACTATGCCCGCAAGTCGATCCTCGCCGAATACGGCTTCCGCCTGCCCTCCTGCATCGACAACCGGCCGCTCAAGTTCGAGGAGTGGGAAGCGATGCGGCCGCAGACGGTGTTCGTGTCGGCGACCCCCGGGCCGTGGGAGATGGAGCGGACCGGCGGCGTCTTCGTCGAGCAGGTGGTCCGGCCGACCGGGCTGATCGACCCCGAGACCATCATCCGCCCGACCGAGAACCAGGTCGACGATCTGCTGGCCGAGTGCCGGGACTGCGCCGCCCGGGGCCACCGCGTGCTGGTCACCACCCTGACCAAGAAGATGGCCGAGGCGCTGACCGAATACATGCACGAGGCCGGCATCCGCTGCCGCTACGTCCATTCCGACGTCGAGACGCTGGAGCGCATCGAGATCATCCGCGACCTCCGGCTCGGCGCCTTCGACGTGCTGATCGGCATCAACCTGCTGCGCGAGGGGCTGGACATCCCGGAATGCGCGCTGGTCGCCATCCTCGATGCCGACAAGGAGGGCTACCTGCGCTCGCGCACCTCGCTGGTGCAGACGATCGGGCGCGCCGCCCGCCATGTCGAGGGGCGCGCCATCCTCTATGCCGACAAGATCACCGAATCGATGGCCTACGCCATCGGCGAGACGCAGCGCCGGCGCGAGAAGCAGCGCGCCTACAACGCCGCCCACGGCATCACGCCCGAGAGCGTGCGGCGCGGCATCGCCGACATCATGGACAGCGTCTACGAGCGCGACCACGTCACGGTGGCGACCGGGCTGGCCGAGGACAAGCCGCTGGTCGGGCACAACCTCCAGATGGTCGTGGCCGACCTCGAGAAGCGGATGCGCGAGGCCGCCGCCGACCTCGATTTCGAGCAGGCCGCCCGCCTGCGCGACGAAATCCGCCGGCTGGAGGCCCTCGACCTCGGCGTCGCGCCCGGCCCCTACGTCCCCGGCCCCGCCGGCCCGGCGCGGGAGACGCGGCCGGCCGCACCCAAGCCGAAGGGCCGGCCGCGCGGCCGCGGGCGGCGATGAGCCTGTCGCCGGCGCTGCCGCGGGTGGCGCTCGTCACCGGCGGGGGACGGCGCATCGGCCGCGCCCTCTCGCTCGACCTCGCCGCCCAGGGCTTCGCCGTCGCCGTCCACCACCACCGGTCGGGCGCCGAGGCCGAGGCGGTCGCGAGCGCGATCCGGGACGGCGGCGGGCGGGCGGTGGCGGTCGGCGCCGACCTCAGCCGCGAAGCCGAGGTCGAGGGGCTGGTCGAGCGGGTGGCGGCGGCCCTCGGCCCGGTCGGCTGCCTCGTCAACAACGCCTCGGTCTTCGACCGCGACGAGGCGGCGACGGCGACCCGCGCCTCGTGGGACGCCCACATGGAAACCAACCTGCGCGCGCCCTTCCTGCTGACGCAGCGGCTGGCGGCCGGGCTGCCCGCCGGGGCCGAGGCCGTGGTCGTCAACCTGCTCGACCAGCGGGTGTGGAGCCTGACGCCGCATTTCGTCTCCTACACGGTCAGCAAGAGCGCCCTGTGGACGCTGACCCGGACGCTGGCGCTGGCGCTGGCGCCGCGCATCCGCGTCAACGGCATCGGCCCGGGGCCGACCCTGCCCAGCCCGCGCCAGACCGACGAGCAGTTCCGCCGCCAGTGCCGCAGCGTGCCGCTCGGCCGCGGCACCACGCCCGAGGAGATCTGCGCCGCCGCCCGCTTCATCCTGTCGGCGCCGTCGATGACCGGGCAGATGATCGCGCTCGACGGCGGCCAGCACCTGCAATGGTCGCCGGCCGGCCGGGTGGAGATCGAGGAATGACCGTCCCGATCGCTTCCCGCCTTCAGCAGTTCCGCCGTTCGCGGCCCGGAAGCGGCGCAACCGCTGGGGTTTTGTGCACAGGCGGCCGAAATCCGCGGCAGTGCGGGCGAGTCAAGTCCTCATTGTGCGCGATCTCCGCCAATCCTGCGGCGATCGGCCTACTCCACTTTTGTTCATTCAGCAAAATCAATGACTTGGAAATATTGCCCAAAATCTGGGCAGGGCGTGCGGAGGTCTCGGAGAATCAGGCGCGGGCGCGCTTCCACCCAGGATTCCCCACATGCTTATCCACAGGTTCCGTGGAAAAGGGGAACTATGCGTGCTGACAGTCCGCAGGGGCGGGCGACGAGATGATGAACGACGGTCTCGACGACGTCGCGGAAGTATCGGAGACGGTTGAAGGATCGCCCGTCGGCCGCATCGCGGCCGGGGCCGAGGTGATCCGGACGGCGTTGCGGACGATGCCGCTCGCGCCCGGCGTCTACCGCATGCTCGACGCCCGCGGCGACGTGCTCTACGTCGGCAAGGCGCGCAGCCTGAAGCGCCGCGTCGTCTCCTACACCCATGTCGACCAGCTCTCGACCCGGCTGCGCCGGATGGTCGCCGAGACCGCGTCGGTCGAGATCGTCACGACCCACACCGAGGTCGAGGCGCTGCTGCTCGAGATCAACCTCATCAAGCGCCTGCGGCCGCGCTTCAACGTCCTGCTGCGCGACGACAAGTCGTTCCCCGACATCCTGCTGACCGGCGACCATCCCTTCCCGCAGATCACCAAGCATCGCGGCTCGCGCGCCCGGCCGGGGCGCTATTTCGGGCCGTTCGCCTCGGCCGGCGCGGTCAACCGCACGATCGTCGCCCTTCAGCGCGCCTTCCTCATCCGCAACTGCGCCGACACGGTCTTCGCCCAGCGCACCCGTCCCTGCCTGCAGCACCAGATCAAGCGCTGCACCGCCCCTTGCGTCGGCAAGGTGACGGCCGAGGCCTACGCCGCCCAGGTGGCCGACGCCGAGGCGTTCCTCTCGGGCCGCAGCCGGGCGGTGCAGCAGGCGCTGGTCGAGCGGATGCAGGCGGCGAGCGACGCGCTCGACTTCGAGAGCGCCGCGCTCTACCGCGACCGCATCCGCGCGCTGACGCAGATCCAGGCCCACCAGGACATCAACGTCGCCGGCATCGACGAGGCGGACGTGATCGCCGCCCACCAGGCCGGCGGGCACACCTGCATCCAGGTCTTCTTCTTCCGCAGCGGCCAGAACCTCGGCAACCATCCCTATTTCCCGAGCCACGACCGCCAGCTCGCGGCCGAGGAGGTGCTGGCCGCCTTCGTCGGACAGTTCTACGAGAACAAGGAGCCGCCGCGCCTGGTGCTGCTGAGCCACGCCCTGCCCGAGCAGGACCTGCTGGCCGAGGCCCTGGCGCTGCGGGCGGGGCACAAGGTCGAACTGGCGACGCCGCAGCGCGGCGACCGCCGCAAGCTGGTCGAGCACGCCCTCACCAACGCCCGCGAGGCGCATGGCCGCCGCCTCGCCGAAAGCGCGACCCAGCGCCAGCTGCTGGAGGGGGTGGCCCGCGTCTTCGGCCTCTCCGCCATGCCGGAACGCATCGAGATCTACGACAACAGCCACATCCAGGGCACCAATGCCGTCGGCGCCATGGTGGTCGCCGGGCCGGAAGGGTTCGTGAAGGGCGCCTACCGCAAGTTCACGATCCGCGACCCGGCCGCCGCCGGCGACGACTTCGCGATGATGCGCGAGGTCTTCACCCGCCGCTTCGGCCGGCTGGCCGAGGAGCGCGCGGCCGAGGAAGCGGGCGGCGAGCCGGCGGAGACCACGGACGGCGACGCCGCCGGACGTGCCCGGTCCGGCTGGCCCGACCTCGTCCTGATCGACGGCGGCGCCGGCCAGCTCGGCGCCGCCCGCGCGGTCATGGCCGACCTCGGCGTCAGCGACGTGCCGCTGGTCGCGATCGCCAAGGGCCCCGACCGCGACGCCGGCCGCGAGCGCTTCTTCACGCCCGACCGCATGCAGGCGGGACTGGAGCCGATCAGCCTGGAACCATGCGACCCGGTGCTGTATTTTCTCCAGCGGCTGCGCGACGAGGCCCACCGCTTCGCCATCGGCACCCACCGGGCCAAGCGCACCAAGGCCCTGGGACAGTCGCCGCTGGACGAGGTTCCGGGCATCGGCCCGCGGCGCAAGCGTGCGCTGCTGCACCATTTCGGCTCGGCGCGCGCGGTGGCACGGGCGGGACTGGCCGACCTGGAGACGGTCCCGGGCATCAGCAGGACGGTAGCAAAGCTGGTGTACGACTTCTTCCACGGGAACGGCCCCTGAGGCGACGACCGGATGTGGACCAATCTGCCCAACCTCCTGACCCTGTCCCGGATCGCGGTCATCCCGCTCCTGGTGGGCACCTTCTATTTC
This sequence comes from Allostella sp., assembly GCF_041913585.1. NCBI lineage: Bacteria > Pseudomonadati > Pseudomonadota > Alphaproteobacteria > Rhodospirillales > Allostellaceae > Allostella > Allostella sp. The sequence continues at coordinate 20,654 of NZ_JAYSFE010000004.1, read as the reverse complement.
CAGGGACCTTGGGCGAGCTACGTCGCCTGCCTGCTCTTCACCGCGGCGGCCCTGACCGACTGGCTCGACGGCCATGTCGCCCGCCGGCAGAACCAGCAGTCGGAACTGGGGCGCTGCCTCGACCCGATCGCCGACAAGCTGCTGGTGGCGGCCGCGCTCTTCATGCTCGTCTCGTTCCAGCGGGTCGACGGCGCGACGGTGCTGGCGGCCTGCGTCATCCTGTGCCGCGAGATCCTGGTCTCGGGGCTGCGCGAATACCTGGCGGGGCTGCGCGTCGGCGTGCCGGTCAGCCGCCTCGCCAAGTGGAAGACCGCCATCCAGATGACGGCGATCGGCTTCCTGCTCGTCGGCGAGGCCGGCCCGGCCTTCCTGCCGGTGGTCGCCATCGGCACGATCGGCCTGTGGTGCGCTGCCGCACTGACGCTCGTGACCGGCTACGACTATCTCCATGCCGGGTTGCGCCACCTGCAGCCCGGCGCATCGCCGGCGGAGAAGCCGCAGAACCGCACCGCGGCGCCCGGAAGCGCCCGCTGACCTGCGGAGCGGCCGCCGGGCGCCCGGCCGCCAGCACGGGAACGCCCCCATGAAGACCTTCGGCCTCGCCGGATGGAGCGGCAGCGGCAAGACGACGCTCCTCCGGCACCTGATCCCGGAACTGCGGCGGCGCGGCCTCACCGTCTCGACGGTGAAGCACGCCCATCACCGCTTCGACCTCGACCAGCCGGGCAAGGACAGCCACACCCACCGCGAGGCCGGGGCGACCGAGGTGCTGATCGCCTCCGCCCAGCGCTGGGCGCTGATGCACGAACTGCGCGGCGCCGAGGAGCCGCCGCTGGACGACCTGCTGGCGAAGATGAGCCCGGTCGACCTCGTGCTCGTCGAAGGCTTCAAGCGGTCGCCCCTGCCGAAGATCGAGGTCCACCGGCCGGCGCTCGGCAAGCCGCTGCTCGCCGCCGAGGACCCGTGGATCGTCGCCGTCGCCAGCGACGCCGCGACCCTGGCGACGGACCGGCCGCTGCTGCCGCTCGGCGACGCCGCGGCCGTCGCCGACTTCCTCGTCGCCCATCTCGGGCTGGCGCCGCGCCCGGTCGCCCGGCCATGACCCAGCTCTCGCAGGACTGCTTCGCCGCCGGTGAAGAACTGCTCACGGTGGCCGAGGCGGCGCGGCTCGCCACCGCCCGCATCCGCGCCGTCGCCGAGGTCGAGACGGTGGCGCTGGCCGCCGCCGCCGGCCGGGTGCTGGCGGCCGACCTCGCCGCCGGGCACGCCCTGCCGCCGCACGACTGCTCGGCCGTCGACGGCTGGGCGGTGCGGCACGCCGACCTCGCACCGGCGGGCGACACCTGGCTCGCGATCGGCGGCCGCGCCGCCGCCGGCCACCCGCTGGCGCGCGGCCACCGCCCGGGCGCAGCCGCGCGCGTCTTCACCGGCGCGGTCATGCCGGCCGGGACCGACACCGTGCTGATGCAGGAGGATTGCCGGGTCGAGGACGGCCGGGTCTGCATCCCGCCGGGCATTGCCCCGGGCGCGAACCGCCGGCGCGCCGGCGAGGACGTGCCGGCCGGCGCGCGCGCGCTGCGGAGCGGTCAGCGCCTGCGGCCGCAGGATCTGGGCATGGCGGCGGCCGTCGGCCGCCCGGCCGTGCCGGTCCGGCGCCGCCTCTCGGCCGCGCTCTTCTCCACCGGCGACGAACTCCGCCAGCCGGGCGAGCCGCTCGCGGCGGGCACGGTCTACGACAGCAACCGCTTCATCCTGGCGGCGCTGCTCGCCGGCCTCGGCGTCGCGGTCGACGATCTCGGCATCCTGCCGGACCGGCTCGACCGGGTGCGGCCGGCGCTGGCAGCCGCCGCCGTCCGCCACGACCTGATCGTCACCAGCGGCGGCATGTCGGTCGGCGAGGAGGATCATGTGCGGGCGGCGGTGATGGCCGAGGGCCGGCTCGACTTCTGGCGCCTTGCCATGCGTCCCGGCCGGCCGGTGGCGCTGGGGCGCATCGGCGATGCGATCTTCGTCGGCCTGCCGGGCAACCCGGTCTCCATGATGGTCGCCTTCCTGACGGTGGCGCGGCCGATCCTGCTGGCGCGGATGGGCGCGTCGCCGGAGGCGCCGCAGGCCTTCCCCGTCTGCCTCGGCTTCGACTACCGCAAGAAGCCGGGCCGCCGCGAATACCTGCGCGCGCGGCTGGAGGCCGCCCCCGACGGGCTGCCGGTCGTGCGCAAGTTCCCGCGCGACGGCGTCGGCGTCCTGTCGTCGATGATCGAATCCGACGGGCTGGTAGCACTGGCCGAGGCCGCGACCGACCTTCCGGCGGGAACCCTGGTCGATTTCCTGCCCTTCAGCGAGATGATGCGATGAAGCTGCTCTATTTCGCCTGGCTCCGGCAGCGCACCGGCCTCGCCGAGGAAACGGTGACGCCGCCGGCCGAGGTGCGGACGGTGGCCGGGCTCGTCGAATGGCTGCGCGGCCGCGGCCCCGGCTACGCCGAGGCCTTCGCCGACCTGCGGCCGATCCGGGTCGCGGTGAACCAGGAATTCGCCCGGCTCGACACCGCGATCGGGCCGGACGACGAGGTCGCGCTCTTCCCGCCGGTGACCGGCGGATGAGCGCGGGCCCGGCCGGCGGCGCCTGCCGCATCGCCATCGCCGTCCAGGCGGAGGATTTCGACGTCGGCGCCGCCATCGCGGCCGCCTCGGCCGGCGACCACGGCATCGGCGGGGTCGCCAGCTTCGTCGGCCTGGTGCGCGACCAGGGCGGCGGCGAGCCGGTCGCGGCGATGACGCTCGAGCACTACCCGGGCATGACCGAGAAGGCCCTGCGGGCGATCGCCGACGAAGCGGCCCGGCGCTGGCCGCTCGATGCCGTCCGCATCGTCCACCGCTTCGGGCGGCTGCTGCCGGGCGACCGCATCGTGCTGGTCGTCACCGCCTCGGCCCACCGCGACGCCGCCTTCGACGCCTGCCGCTTCCTCATGGACTGGCTGAAGACCAAGGCGCCGTTCTGGAAGCGCGAGGAGACGCCGGCCGGCGCACGCTGGGTCGAGGCCAAGGCCGAGGACGACCTCGCCGCCGAACGCTGGTAGACGGCGGGCCTCGCCTGCCCCACATAGGCGCCGATGACGATCCCTTCCGACCGTGCCGATTCCGGCTCGGCGCGCCACCGCGCCGAGCGCATCCTCGAATCCTGGGTGTTCCAGAGCCGCTGGCTGCTGGCCCCGCTCTATGTCGGCCTGATCCTCGGCCTCGGGATCCTGCTGGTGAAGTTCACCCAGGAACTCGTGGCCTTCCTGCCGAGGACGCTGGAGGCGTCGCAGAGCGACGTCATCCTGGCGCTGCTGACACTGGTCGACCTGGTGCTGGTCGCCAACCTCGTGCTCATGGTGGTGTTCAGCGGCTACGAGAACTTCGTCTCCAAGATCGACGTCCAGGACCACCCGGACCGGCCGGAATGGATGGGCAAGCTCGACTCGGGCGGACTGAAGCTGAAGCTGATCGCCTCCATCGTCGCCATCTCCTCGATCTCGCTGCTCAAGACGTTCATGAACGTCGACAAGGTGACCGATCGCGAACTCGTCTGGATGGTCGGTCTGCACGGGCTCTTCGTCGTCTCGGGCCTGATCCTGGCACTGACCGACAGGCTGGCGGTGAAGAAGTAACGGCCGATGACCGCCGATGCGCTGCGGCAGGCGCTGGCCGCCGGCAGCCCGCTGGTCGGGCACCAGGTGGGCGCGGCCGACTGGGGCGACCTCGACGCGCCCGGCGCGGAGTTCGCCGAATGCACCTTCGCGGGCGTCGCCTTCACCGCCAGCGACCTGCGCGAGGCGCGGTTCCGCCGCTGCCGCCTCCACGGCTGCAGCTTCGGCCGCGCCGACCTCCGCGAGGCCGAGTTCGAGGACTGCGTGCTCGTCGAACGCCCGCCGGGCGGCGACCCGCTCGGCTGCCGCTTCGCCTTCGGCGACGCCCGGCAGGTCCGCTTCCGCCAGTGCGATCTCTCCTTTGCCGATTTCGACCGCATCGACCTCCACGGCGTCGAGATGGACGGCTGCAACCTGCGCGGCGCGCGCTTCCACCAGGTCGAGTTCACCCATGCCTTCTCGCGCAAGGTGGTGGTGACGCGGGCGGCCTTCCGCCACTGCAATCTCGAACTGGCGAGCCTGGCCGACCTCCGGCTGCCGGGCTGCGAACTGGCCGGCAGCCGGCTGCGCGAGGCCGACCTGTCCTCGGCCGACCTCAGCGACGCCGACCTCCGCGACTGCGACCTGACCCAGGCGGTGCTGGTCGACGCCCGGCTCGACGGCGCCGACCTGCGCGGCGCCGAACTGGGCGGGCTCGACCTGTCGCTGGTCGCCGGCTTCGCCCGCCTGAAGATCACCCAGAGCCAGCAGTTCGCGGTGCTGACCGGGATCGGGGTCGACGTCCACCCCGATCCCGCCTGACCGGCCGGCTACGACAGGGCGGGCCTGGGCGTACCCCGGACCAGCGTCATATAGTCGTCGTAGAGGGCTTGGCTCATGCGACCGGGGGTAAAGGTGAGGTCGTCGACGCGACCGACCGGCGTCAGTTCCGCGGCACTGCCGGTGACGAAGACCTCGCTCGCCCGCGCGAGGTCTTCGGGCGCGATGTGGCGCTCGACGACCTCGATCTGGCGCTCGCGGGCGAGCCGCATCACCGTCCGCCGGGTGATGCCGTCGAGAAAGCAGTCGGGCCTGGGCGTGTGCAGCTTGCCGTCGATGGCGAGGAAGAGATTGGCGCCCGTCGCCTCGGCGAGGAAGCCGCGATAGTCGAGCATCAGCGCATCATGGAACCCCTGATCCTCGGCCGCATGCTTGCTCATGGTGCAGATCATGTAGAGGCCGGCCGCCTTGCTCTCGACCGGGGCGGTCTCCGGCGCCGGGCGGCGCCACGGCGACATCGTCACCCGGATGCCCTGCGCCCGCGCCTCGGGCGAGAAGTAGGACGGCCATTCCCAGGCGGCGATGGCGAGGTGGATGCGCGTCGCCGGCGCCGACACCCCCATCATCTCGCTGCCGCGCCAGGCGATGGCCCGGATGTAGCCCTCGGCAATCCCCTGGGCGGCGACCAGCGCCGCCTTGGCCGCCTCGATCTCCTCGACCGCATAGGGAACGCGGAAGCCGAGGATCTCGGCCGAGCGGTGCAGGCGGCGGGAGTGGGCCGCGCTCTCGAAGATGTTGCCGCCATAGACGCGTTCGCCCTCGAAGACGGCGCTGGCATAGTGCAGGCCGTGCGTCAGGACATGCACCTTGGCGTCGCGCCAGGGCACCATGCGGCCGTCCATCCAGAGGACGCCGTCGCGGTCGTCGAAGGGGATCATCGCCATGGGGGAGGCTCCACATGCTAAGATTATGTCGTCTCGACGCGACAGGACGTAACATTTCGCCGAAAATGAGTCAACATGGCTGACATAAAAGCGCCGACCCGCCTGCTCTTCCTGCGCGAGGAGGAACTGCGCCAGGGCATCGAGCTGCTCTACTTCGCCTATCGCGACTTCACCCGCGGGCCGGACGAGATCCTGGACGGCTACGGCTTCGGGCGCGCCCACCACCGGGTGATCTATTTCGTCGGCCGCCATCCGGGAATGACGGTCTCCGACCTGCTCGGCATCCTCCGCATCACCAAGCAGAGCCTGTCGCGGGTGCTGGGACAGCTGGTCGACGAGGGCTTCATCACCCAGCAGCGCGGCGAGCGCGACAAGCGGCAGCGCCTGCTGACCCTGACCGAGAAGGGCGTCGAGCTGGAGCGGCAGCTCTCCCAGAACCAGCGCGATCGCATCGCCCGGGCCTTCCGCAACGCCGGCGCCGACGCCGTCGAGGGCTTCCGGCGGGTCATGCTCGGCATCGTCGACGAGGCGGACCGGGCCCGGTTCGACCGCCCGCGGGAGCCGGGCGCGTGAGCGCGGCCGACACCGCCGGCCCCGTCGCCGCCGGCGCCGACGACGCCCCCCATGTCCTGGTGGTCGACGACGACCAGCGCCTGCGCGACCTCCTGCGCCGCTACCTCGCCGAGAACGGCTTCCGGGTGACGGTGGCGGGCGACGCCGCCGAGGCGCGGGCCCGGCTCGCCGCCATCGACTTCGACCTTCTCGTCCTCGACGTCATGATGCCGGGCGAGAGCGGACTCGACCTCACCCGCGCGCTGCGGGCGACGGGCGACGTCCCGATCCTGCTGCTGACCGCCATGGGCGAGACGGCCAACCGCATCGCCGGGCTGGAGAGCGGCGCCGACGACTACCTCGCCAAGCCGTTCGACCCGCGCGAACTGCTGCTCCGGATGCGCACGGTCCTGCGCCGGCGCGCCGCCCCGGCGACGGCCGTCATCCTCCAGTTCGGGCCCTTCCGCTTCGAGCCCCGGCGCGGCGAACTGAAGCGCGGCGCCGCCCCGGTGCGGCTGACCCAGGCGGAGACCGGCCTGCTGCGGGTCCTGGCCGGCACGCCGGGCGAGGCGGTGTCGCGGGAAGACCTGGCCGAGGCGATCGGCATCCAGGGCAGCGTGCGCACGGTCGACGTCCAGATGACCCGGCTGCGGCGCAAGATCGAGAGCGACCCGCGCTACCCGCGCTACCTGCAGACGGTGCGCGGCACCGGCTACGTGCTGATCCCGGACTGACCGGCTTGGACGCGACCGACCTCCGCCACCGCCTGCTGCCGCGATCGCTGTTCGGGCGCTCGCTGCTCATCATCGTCATGCCGCTGGTGATCGTGCAGATCGTCTCCACCTGGTATTTCTACGACCGGCACTGGGACATCGTCGCCCGGCGGCTGGCGCAGGCGATCGCGGGCGACGTCGCCGCCATCGTCGACCTGCACGAGCGCGCGACCACCCCGGCGGACCGGGCGGAGATCGTGGCCCTGGCGCTGCGCCACATGGACCTGCGCGTCGACTGGCGACCGGGCGAGCGGCTGCCGCCGATCGACCGCGAGCCGGACGACTTCTTCATCGCCGGCCAGCTCTTCTCGGCGCTGCGCGAACGGGTCGACCGGCCGATCGCCATCGATCCCGAATCGCGCCCGCGCCAGGTCGAGATCCTGGTCCAGCTCGAGAACGGCGTGCTCGAGCTGATGGCGCCGCAGAAGCGGCTCTTCTCCTTCACCGCCTATGCCATCATCGCCTGGACGATCGGCTCCTCGCTGCTGCTCTTCGCCGTCGCCTCGCTCTTCATGCGCAACCAGGTGAAGCCGATCCGGCGCCTCGCCGCCGCCGCCGAGAGCTTCGGCAAGGGCCGGGACGTCCCGGGCTTCAAGCCGGAGGGCGCGACCGAGGTGCGGCAGGCCGCCGCCGCCTTCCTCGTCATGCGCGAGCGCATCCAGCGCCAGATCGACCAGCGGACGACGATGCTGGCCGGGGTCTCGCACGACCTGCGCACGCCGCTGACCCGGATGCGCCTCGGGCTGGCGCTGCTGCCGCAGAGCGCCGACACCGCCGACCTGCTGGGCGACGTCGCCGAGATGGAACGGATGATCCAGGCCTATCTCGACTTCACCCGCGGCGAGGGCGACGAGCAGCCGGTGGAGAGCGACCTCGGCCAGCTCCTCGACGAGATCGCCGTCGGCGCGCGCCGCGACGGCGTCGAGATCGCGGTCGCCGTGCCGCCCGGCATGCGTCTCGCCGTCCGGCCCAACGCCATCAAGCGCTGCATCGGCAACCTCGTCGGCAATGCCGCCCGCCACGCCCGCCGCGTCTGGATCGGCGCCGTCAGCCGCCCGACCGGGATCGACATCCTGGTCGACGACGACGGTCCGGGCATCCCGGCCGCCGAACGCGAGAGCGCCTTCCGCCCCTTCCACCGCCTCGACCCGTCGCGCAACGTCGCGACCGGCGGGGTCGGGCTCGGCCTCACCATCGCCCGCGACATCGCGCGCGGTCACGGCGGCGACGTCGTGCTGGAAGAATCGCCGCAGGGCGGCCTGCGCGCGCGCGTCGCCCTGCCCCTGTGAACCGCTGACGCGAGCCCGCCCCATGACCGATGCCGACCCGCGCCTCGCCCGCCGCCTGGAAGCCCTGCTGGCGCCGATCGGCCCAGCGCGCTTCTTCGGCGAGTGCTTCGGCCGCGCCGCCGCCCTGTTGCCGGGAGCGCCCGAACGCGCCGCCGGGGTCATGGACCTCGCCGAACTCGACCGGCTGCTCAACCAGACCTCGATCTGGACCGCACGCACGCTGCAGCTCGTGATCGACGGCCGCGCCGTCGTCACCGAGGAATATTGCCGGCCGGCCGTCGACAGCGAGGTCCGCGACCTGATGCGGCCGGTGCCGCGGCTCGTCACCGCCTGGATCCGGCGCGGCGCCACCCTCGTCCTCAACAACATCGGCGAGCTCAACGACGGGCTGGCGGAGACGGCGGCGGCGCTGCGGGCGGCCACGGGCGCCCCGGTGCAGGCCAATCTCTACTTCTCCCGCCAGGGCCGGCAGGCCTTCAACCCGCATTTCGACACCCACGAGGTGTTCGCGCTCCACTGCCACGGCGAGAAGCGCTGGCGCATCTTCGAGAACCGCGCCGAGGCGCCGACCCCGCGCAGCATCCAGGCGGCGGCCGCGATGGGCCGCAAGGACGAGCCGGGCGCAGTCCGCCAGGAGCTGACGCTGCGGCCGGGCGACCTCCTCTACCTGCCGCGCGGCCAGTTCCACGACGCGCTCGCCTCGACCCAGGCGACGATCCACGTCACCTTCGCGGTGTCGATGCCGAGCGGCGTCGACCTCCTGCGCTTCCTGGCCGAGGAGGGCGTCCTCGACCCGGCGCTGCGGCGGGACCTGCCGCTGCGGCCGAACCGCAAGCGCCTGGAGGCGGCGTCCGGCCCGGTCGCCGAGCGGCTCGCCGCCATGGCGCGCGACCCGGCCTTCCTGGCGGCGCTGGCGCAGCATCTCCAGGCGCAGGCCCCGGCCTTCGACCGCTACGACCTGGCGGCGGCGCTGGCGGCGCCCTTGCGCTACCGCCCGCGCCGCGACGCCGGCACCCGACTGGTCGAGGAGGGCGGCCGGATCGCCGCCGAGGGCCGCTTCGGCCGGGTCCCGCTGCCGCCGGCGCTGGCGCCGGTCGCCCGCTGGGCGCTGACCGCGACCGAGGAGTTCGACCACGCGGCGCTGGCCGCCCTCTTCCCGGCCCTGTCGCCCGACCAGGTCGGCCAGGCGGCGGAGAGCCTCGTCAACCTGAGGCTGGCGGAACTGGTCTAGCGATCGACCTCGCCGCGCTCCTCGGGCATGGCGACCACCACCCCGTCCCGTTCCCCCTTGAGACGGGCCGCCTCGGCCGCGAGCCGGCCGTAGGAGCGGATGCCGAGGGGAATGAAGGCGACGTAGACGATGGCGAGCGCGGCCAGGGTCAGCCACGGCTCGCTGACCGCGGCGGCGGCGACGACGCCGACGCCCAGAAGCGCGAACGGTACCTGCGCCTGCGGTACCCGCATCTTCTTCATGGCGAAGGTGGGGACGCTGCTGATCATCAGCCCGGCGATGGTGAGCAGCCACACCGCATTGAGCCAGGCGCTGGCGAAGAACGCGTCGGGAAACTGCTGGGCCAGGATCATCGGCAGCAGGGCCAGCCCGGCGCCGGCTGGCGCCGGCACGCCGCTGAAGTAGTTGTAGGCCCAGGGCGGCATGTCGGGGTCGTTGAGCTTGGTGTTGAAGCGCGCGAGGCGCAGCGCGCAGCAGGTGATGTAGACCAGCGCCACCACCCAGCCGAGGCCGCCGATCCCCTTCATCGCGAACTGGTGGACGAGCATGCCCGGCACGACGCCGAAGGCGATGACGTCGGACAGCGAGTCGAGTTGCGCCCCGAAGCCCGAGGTGCCGCCGATGAGGCGGGCGATGCGGCCGTCCAGCCCGTCGAAGACGGCGGCCAGGATGATCATCCCGATGGCGTGCTCCCAGCGCCCCTCGAGCCCGAAGCGGAGCGCGGTGACGCCCGCCGCCAGCGCCAGGATGGTCAGGACGTTGGGAATGAGGCGGTTGATCGGCAGCGCCCGCAGGCGGCCGGCCTGGCGCCGGCGCAGCCGGCCACGGAACTTCATCGTACCACTCCCTTGCGCGGCGGCTCGACGGCCAGCAGGTCGGCCAGCACGGTCTCGCCGGCGACCGCGCGCTGGCCCTCGGCGACGAGCGGCGCCACCCCGTCCGGCAGGTAGACGTCGACCCGGCTGCCGAACCGGATCAGGCCGAAGCGCTCGCCGGTCGGCAGGAACTCCCCCTGCCGCACCCAGCACCGGATGCGGCGGGCGACCAGCCCGGCGATCTGCACCACCGCCATCTCGCGCCCGTCGGCGAGCGTCAGGCGCAGTGCCATGCGTTCGTTCTCCTGACTCGCCTTGTCGAGCGAGGCGTCGAAGAACTTGCCCTTGCGGTAGGCGACCCTGGCGACCGTCGCCGCGATCGGCATCCGGTTCACATGGACGTCGAGCACGTCCATGAAGATGCTGACGCGCGGCCGCGCCAGCTCTCCCATGCCGAGCTCGGGCGGCGGCACCGCCGGCTCGACGAGCTGCACCATGCCGTCGGCCGGGCTGACCACCAGCCCGTCACGCTCGGGGACGGTACGCGCCGGGTCGCGGAAGAAATAGGCGCACCACCCGGTGGCCAGCAGGCCGAGCCACCCGAGCGGCTGCCACAGCAGGGCGAGCAGCGCCGCGACGACGGCGAAGCCGGCGACGAAGGGCCAGCCTTCGCGATGGACGGGGGCGAGATAGCGCGGGCGCATGGGCGGCGGGTCGACTCCTGAGGGGCCGTCCGGGGTGAACCCGCGCACGGCGGCCCCCATGTAGCGCGGGAACCCCGCTCCAGCAACGTCGCCGGCCGGTACCGCGTTGCGTCCCCGCGGCCGGATGCCGGCCGCCGCTCAGCCGGTGTCGAGTTCGCTGTCCCAGTAGAGGAAGTCGCGCCAGCTGCCGTGCAGATAGTTGGGCGGGAAGGACCGCCCGTGCTCCTGCAGCTGATGCGTGTTCGGCTGCGCCGGCCGGACCCGGGGCCACATGCCGCACTCGACCGGCAGCCGGTCGCCCTTCAGCAGGTTGCAGGTGCCGCAGGCGGTGACGACGTTCGACCAGTTCGTCCGCCCGCCGCGCGAGCGCGGCACGACATGGTCGAAGGTCAGCTCGTGGGTCGGAAACGGCTCGCCGCAGTACTGGCAGTGGAAGCGGTCGCGCAGGAAGACGTTGAAGCGGGTGAAGGCGGGCCGCCGCTCGGTCTGCACGTACTCCTTGAGCGAGATCACGCTCGGCAGCCGCATCTCGAAGTTCGGCGAGCGGATGACCCGGTCGTACTCGGACACGATGTTGACGCGGTCGAGGAACACGGCTTTGACCGCGTCCTGCCAGGACCAGAGCGACAGCGGGTAATAGCTGAGCGGACGGTAGTCCGCGTTCAGCACCAGTGCAGGACACGCCTCGATCGACACGGGGTCGGTTTCCCTCCCTGTCGGGCCACAGGCCGGCCGGCGGCCGCCCCATGGCGCCCCTTAGCACGCAACACGTTACAGACTGATAACGGATGCGGGGCGGCGCGACAAAACAATATCTGGCGCCGGCGCGCTAGGCGGCGAACCGCTCCTGGAGGAAGGCGATGGCCTGGCCGATGCCGGGCTCGTCGATCGAGTGGCCGAGGCCGGGGCGGCGCTCGACGCGCACGGGCATGCCGGCCGCCACGAGACCGCTCTGGGCGACGCGCAGCGCCTCGAACGGCACCACCGGGTCGGCGTCGCCATGGATCAGCAGCACCGGCGGGCGCGACCGGGCCTCGGCCGCCAGCCGGTCGCCCGCCAGGAGCGCGCCGGAGAAGCCGACGATGCCGGCGACCTCGCGCGGCCGGCGCGGGGCGACGTGCAGCGACATCATCGTGCCCTGCGAGAAGCCGACGAAGGCGAGGCGGGCCTCGGTCAGCCCATGTTCCTCCAGCAGCCCGTCGACATAGGCGTCGAGCAGCGGCGCCGACGCCTGGATGCCGGCCAGCATCACCGCCGGCGTGCGGTCCTGGAGGCTGAACCACTGGTAGCCGTAGGGCGCCATGTCGCAGGGAAAGGGGGCATCCGGGGCGGCGAAGGCGGCGTGCGGCAGGTACTGCGCGAAATAAGGGGCGAGTCCGATCAGGTCGTTGCCGTCGGCGCCGAGCCCGTGCAGGAAGAGCACGATCTCGCGCGCCGGCCCGCCGGCGGCCGGCCCCATCGTCGGCCCGGAAAGCTCCATCATCGGTTTCGATCCTTCCCCTCGGCTCCGCCCGTCGCGCGCTCGGGTCCCGTCCTAGCGGAAATCCCCCGGACGTGCCATGTCGGAAGGGTGAGCGCCGTTGTCCCGGACCGCCCGGTCGTCACCCGATTCGCGCCGAGCCCGACCGGCCGGCTGCATCTCGGCCACGCCCATTCGGCGCTCGCCGGCTGGCGGGCGGCGCGCGACGCGGGCGGCCGGTTCCTGCTGCGCATCGAGGACATCGACCCGGTGCGCTGCCGGCCGGAGTTCACCGCCGGCATCCTGGAGGACCTGGCGTGGCTCGGCCTCGACTGGGACGGGCCGGTGCGCATCCAGTCGCAGCACCTGGCGACCTACGGGGCGGCGCTGGCGCGGCTCGAGGCGGCCGGGCTGACCTACCCCTGCTTCTGCACCCGGCGCGACATCCAGGCCGAGATCGCGCGCGCGGGCGGCGCCCCGCACGGGGCCGAGGGGCCGCTCTACCCGGGCACCTGCCGCCGCCTGCCGGCGGGCGAACGGCGGGCGCGCATGGCGGCCGGCGAAAGCTGGGCGATCCGGCTCGACGTCGCGGCCGCCATGGCGCGGACGGGGCCCCTCGCCTGGACCGACCGGCGCCGCGGCCGGCAGACCGCACGCCCCGACCTCCTCGGCGACGTCGTGCTCGCCCGCAAGGACGTGCCGACCAGCTACCATCTCGCCGTCACCGTCGACGATGCGGTCCAGGGGGTGACGCTGGTGACGCGCGGCGTCGACCTCTTCGAGGCGACGCACGTCCATCGCCTGCTGCAGGCGCTGCTCGGGCTGCCGGAGCCGGAATGGGACCACCACCCGCTGCTCACCGACGCCGCCGGCCGGCGCTACGCCAAGCGCGACCGCGCCGTCACCCTGGCGGCGATGCGCGCGGCCGGCATGACGCCGGCGGCGGTGCGGGCGCTGGCCGGCTTCGCCTGAGGATCAGCGGCGCAGGCCGCGGCAGATCGCGACGTAGTCCGGGTCGCCGGGGCGAAGGATGCCGTGGCGGACGAAGAAGTCGATGAGCGTCACGTTGACGTTGAACTTGATCCGGTCGGTGTCGCGCACCAGCGCCAGCACGTCCGTCGCCGGCAGCAGCCGGAAGTCCGCGATCTCGCCGTCGTTCGGCCGCGGGACGACGTCCTCCGGCATCTCGAGGTCGTAGAGGTAGAGAAGGTCGTCGCGCAGCCCGTCCTCGCGCTCCATGACGTAGGTCGCGATGCCGGCAGGGTGGGCCCGCGCGAGCAGGTCGGCGGGCAGCGCCGCCTCCTCCTCCCCCTCCTTGAGGAGCGTCGACCACGGCCCGTGACCGGCGCCGATCCCGCCCGCCACCATGTTGTCGAGCTTGTCGGGGTCGAGCTTCTTGTCGGGCGACCGGCGCGCGATCCACAGGTGGATGCCGTCCGGCCGACGGACATAGCCGTTGAGATGCACGCCCGCCGCCCGCATGCCGAGCCGCGGCAGGGCGCCGCGGTCGACGCGGAAGAGCGCCTGCTCGTCGTCGCCCGCGACGACGTCGAACCACTCGCCGCGCCAGTTGGGGATCGCCCCGTCGGCGACGAGCCGGCGGGTGGCGAGCGCGACCGCCGCCGTCAGCGCCTCGGGTTCGGCCGGGTCGGGGCGCAGCCGCACCCGGTCCGTCTCGACCGCGAAGACCGCGGGGAAGGCGGCCAGCAGCGGCGCGAAGTCGTGGCGGATGCGGCCGACCCGCCGCTCGCCCAGGACGAGCGGACGGAAGCGGGCGGGGTCCCAGCGATTGACGGCCTCGATGTGTCGCAGCAGTCCCATGGTCAGACCGAGAAATACTTGGCCTGCGGGTGATGGACGACGATGGCGGACGTGCTCTGCTCGGGTTCGAGCTGGTCCTCCTCGCTCAGCGTGATGCCGATCTGCTCGGCGCCGAGGAGCCGCAGCAGCGCCGCCTGGTCGTGCAGGTTGGGGCAGGCCGGGTAGCCGAAGGAGTAGCGCGAGCCGCGGTAACCCTGCTGGAGCAGCCGGTCCATCTCCCGCGAGTCCTCGTGCCCGAAGCCGAGCTCGGCGCGGATGCGCTTGTGGACGTACTCGGCCATCGCCTCGGCCATCTCGACGCCGAGACCATGCAGGTAGAGATAGTCCTGGTAGCGGTTGTCGGCGAACCACTGGCGCGCGACGTCGGACGCCTTCTGGCCGATCGTCACCACCTGGAGGCCGATGACGTCGCGGGTCGCGGGCGTCGTCGCGTCGCGCTCGCGGAAGAAGTCGGCGATGCAGAGGCCGCCGTCGCGGCTCTGCCGCGGCAGGTCGAAGCGCGCGACCTCGGTCTCGCCGTCGTCGCCGAACAGCACCACCGCATCCCCGTCCGCCGCGCAGCGCCAGAAGCCGTAGCAGGCCTGCGGGATGAGGATGTCCTGCTGCTGGACGATGTCGAGCATCCGCTTCAGCGTCGGCCGCAGTTCCTTCTGCGACCACGCCATGAACTCCTCCAGCGTGCGGCCGTCCTTCCGGTAGCCCCAGTGGAATTGGTAGAGCATGCGCTCGTTGAGGTACGGCACCAGCGCCGCCACCGGCACCCGGGCGATCGTCCGCGGTCCCCAGAAGGGGGGCACCGGCACCGGCAGGTCGCGATGCAGCTCGGCCCGGCGGGTCCGGATCTCCTCGCTGTCGACCGGGCGCAGCACGCGCGGCTCGGCGGCCTGCCCGAGCACCCGGCGGGTGTTGGTCGGCCGGCCCTGGCGCCTGGCCGCGACCGTCGCGAGATGCCCGTCGAAGCTGCCGGTCATCACCTTGTTCATGAGGTCGAGCCCGTCGAAGGCGTCGCGGGCATAGGCGACCCGGCCATCGGTATAGACCTGGGTGCAATCCTCCTCGACATACTTGCGGGTCAGGGCCGCGCCGCCCAGCAGCACCGGCACGCCGACGCCGGTGCGCTTCATCTCCTCCAGGTTCTCGCGCATCACCACGGTCGACTTGACCAGCAGGCCGGACATGCCGATGGCGTCGGCCCGGTGCTCGTTCGCCGCCGCCAGGATGTTGGCGATCGGCTGCTTGATGCCGAGATTGACGACCTTGTAGCCGTTGTTGGTGAGGATGATGTCGACGAGGTTCTTGCCGATGTCGTGGACGTCGCCCTTCACCGTGGCGAGCACGATCGTCCCCTTCTCCTGGCCCTCCACCCGCTCCATGTGCGGCTCCAGCCAGGCGACGGCGCGCTTCATCGTCTCGGCCGACTGCAGCACGAAGGGAAGCTGCATCTTGCCGGCGCCGAAGAGCTCGCCCACCACCTTCATGCCGTCGAGCAGGAAGTTGTTGATGATGTCGAGCGGCCTGTGGGCCTGCATCGCCAGGGCGAGGTCGTCCTCCAGCCCCAGCCGCTCGCCGTCGACGATGCGCTGGACAAGGCGCTCCTCGACCTTCTCGGAACGCACCTTCTTCACCGCCTGCGACGCCTTGCGGTTCTCGAAGAGGGCGATGAAGGCCTGCAGCGGATCGTAACCCTCGCGCCGCCGGTCGTAGATCAGGTCCTCGGCGACGCGGACCTCCTCCTCCGGGATCTTGTGCAGCGGCACGATCTTGCTGGCGTGGACGATGGCGCCGGTCATGCCGCGCTTCAGCGCATGGTCGAGGAAGACCGAGTTCAGCACCGTCCGCGACGCGGCGTTGAGGCCGAACGAGATGTTGGAGAGGCCGAGGATGATCTGGCACTCCGGCAGCTCGCGCGCGATGCGCTCGATCCCCTCCAGCGTCCACAGGCCGAGCTTGCGGTCGTCCTCGTTGCCGGTCGCGATGGTGAAGGTCAGCGGGTCGAACAGCAGGTCCGACGAGGCGAGGCCGAAGCCGCGGGCGAAGTCGTGCAGGCGGTGGGCGATGCGGACCTTGGACTCGACGTCCTTGGCCATGCCGGCCTCGTCGATCGTCAGCGCGATCACCGCCGCGCCGAAGCGCTTGGCGAGCTGCAGCCGCTCGGCCGCCTGCTTCTCCCCCTCCTCGAAGTTGATCGAGTTGATGATCGCCTTGCCGCCATAGAGCTTGAGGGCGGCCTCGATCACCGGCGTCTCGGTCGAATCGACGACGAGCGGGGCGTTGACGGCGCCGCGCATGCGGGTGACGACCTCGGTCATCTCCGCCATCTCGTCGCGGCCGACGAAGGCGGTGCAGATGTCGAGGGCGTGCGAGCCTTCCCGCACCTGCTCGCGTCCCATCTCGACGCAGCCGTCCCAGTCGCCCGCCTCCTGGAGCTCGCGGAACTTCTTCGAGCCGTTGGCATTGCAGCGCTCGCCGATGGCGAGGAAGGCGTTCTCCTGGCGCAGCAGGGTCTGGCCGTAGAGCGAGGCGACGGCCGGCACCCAGTGGACGGAGCGCTTCGCCGGTGCCGGCCGGGCGGCGCCGCCGGCGCGGTCGCGCAGCATCCGGTCGAGGGCGGCGATGTGGTCGTTGCCGGTGCCGCAGCAGCCGCCGACCATGCCGATGCCGTCCTCGTCGATGAAGCGGCCGAGCCAATTGGCGAGGTCGTCGGGCCGCAGCGGGTAGTGCGTCCGGCCGTCGACCAGCTCCGGCAGGCCGGCGTTGGGCTGTACCGAGATCGGCCCCGGCCAGTTCTGGGACAGCCAGCGGACGTGCTCGGACATCTCCTGCGGGCCGGTGGCGCAGTTGAGGCCCATGACCGGCACGTCGAGGGCGCGGATGATGGTGGCGGCGGCCGCGATGTCGGTGCCGACGAGGAGCGTGCCCGTCGTCTCGACCGTCACCTGGACGACGATCGGCAGGCGCTCCTGTCCGGCCTCGGCCCGCGCCCGCTTGGCGCCGTTGACCGCGGCCTTGATCTGCAGCGGGTCCTGGCAGGTCTCGATCAGGAAGGCGTCGATGCCGCCGGCGACGAGGCCGGCGCACTGCACGGCGAGCGCGTCCTCCATCGTCTGGTAGGGCGCATGGCCGAGGCTGGGCAGCCGCGTGCCGGGGCCGATCGAGCCCAGCACGAAGCGCGGCCGGCCGTCGGCACGCCATGGCCCGATCGCCTCGTTCGCCAGCTCGGCCGCCCGCTTGTTCAGTTCGAAGGCGCGGTCGGCGATGCCGAACTCGGCCAGCGTCAGCGGCGAGCCGCCGAAGGTGTTGGTCAGGATGCAGTCGGCACCGGCCGCGAGATAGCCGTCATGGATCAGCCGGACGACGTCGGGCCGGCTGTCGTTCAGGATCTCGGTGCAGTTCTCCAGCCCGGCGAAATCGCGGTCGGTATCGAGGTCGAGCGCCTGGACGCGCGAACCCATGGCGCCGTCGCAGAGCAGGATGGTCTCGGAAAGGGTCGACAGGAAGTCGGTCATGGCGTTCCCCCGCCGCCCGCCGCCGGCGCCGGCGGCCGCACCCCGAGGATGTGGCAGATGGCGAAGCTGAGGTCGGCACGATTGAGGGTGTAGAAGTGGAACTCGCGGACGCCGCCCGCCTGGAGCGCGCGCACCTGCTCGGCCGCCACCGTCGCGGCCACCAGCCGGCGGGTCTCGGGGTCGCGGTCGAGCCCCTCGAACTGCACGCCGAGCCAGTCCGGCACCGATGCCCCGCAGGCGGCGGCGAACTTGCAGACCTGGGCGAAATTGGTGACGGGCAGGATGCCCGGCACGAGCGGCACGGTGATGCCGGCCGCCCGCACGCGGTCGCGGAAGCGGAAGAAGACCGCCGGATCGAAGAAGAACTGGGTGATCGCCCGGATCGCGCCGGCATCGACCTTGCGCCGCAGGTTGTCGAGATCGGCGGCCGGGCTCGCCGCCTCCGGATGGGTCTCGGGATAGGCGGCGACCGTCAGCTCGAAATCGGCGACCCGCTTCAGCCCGGCGACGAGGTCGGCGGCGAAGGCGTAGCCGCCGGGATGGGGCGTATAGCGCCCCGCATCGGCCGGCGGGTCGCCGCGAAGCGCGACGATGTGGCGGATGCCGGCCTCCCAGTAGTGCCGCGCCACCGCATCGATCTCCTCGCGGGTGGCGCCGACGCAGGTCAGATGGGCCGCCGGCTCCAGCTTGGTCTCGCGCCGGATGCGGGCGACCGTCGCGTGCGTGCGCTCGCGCGTCGTCCCGCCGGCGCCGTAGGTCACCGAGACGAAGCGCGGCGCCAGCGGCGCCAGCCGCTCGACCGTCTCCCACAGGCGCGCCTCCATCTCCGCCGTCTTGGGCGGAAAGAACTCGAAGGAGACCTCGACCGGGTTGGGCGCGCGCAGCACCTCCCCCGGGCCACGCGGCGGGTACGACATCGCGCTCAATGGGGCAGTCCTCGTGTGGCGGCGGGCGCCGGGTGGACGGAACCTGCGGCCGCCTCCGGCCGCGGACGACGGGCGGGCCACAGGACGACCGTCAGCGGGTCGCCCGGCAGAACCAGCGGCGGCGCGGGCTCGAGGCCGGCCCGCCGCAGCCACTGCTCCATTTCCGCGTCGGTGAAGCCGAGGCGGCGATGGGCATGCTCGGCCCGGAGCTGGTCGAGCTCGTGCGGCGCGAAATCGACGACGACGAGACGCCCGCCGGGCCGCAGCACCCGCGCCGCCTCGGCAAGCGCCTCGCCGGGATCGTCGAGGTAGTGCAGCACCTGATGGATGGTGACGGCGTCGAACGAGGCGGCCGGCATCGGCAGCTGGTAGGCGTCGGCGAAGCGCACCTGGCAGTGCGGCAGGTGGGCGCGCTCGAGATTGGCGCGCGCCACCCCCAGCATGTCGCGCGAGCTGTCGACGCCGACCGCGCGGACACCGCGACGGCCGAGCAGCTCGACGATGCGCCCGGTGCCGGTGCCGACGTCGAGCAGGTCGCGCACCTCGCGCTCGGGCAGCAGGCCGAGCAGCGCCTGCTCGACCTCGCGCTCGTCGACATAGAGCGAGCGCACGCGATCCCAGGTCGCGGCGTTGGCGCGGAAATAGGCGGAGGCCGCCTCGGCCCGCGTCGCCTTGACCGCGGCCAGCCGCTGCAGGTCGCGGGCGATCGTATCGTCGTCGTCGGGAATGCGGTCGACCAGGACGCGCGCGAGGTCGCCCGCAGCGCCGACTCCGGCCAGGCGGAAGAAGGCCCAGGTGCCTTCCCGGAAGCGATCGAGCAGCCCCGCCTCGCACAGGAGCTTCAGGTGCCGGGACACGCGCGGCTGGCTCTGGCCGAGAATCTGCGTCAGCTCGCTGACCGTCAGCTCGCCGTGCGCGCAGAGCGCCAGGATCCGCAGCCTCGTCGGCTCGGCCGCTGCCCGCAACCCGTTCAGGAGATGCTCCATTCCCCACCTTTCGCGCAGAGACATATAAACATGACTTTATGTATTGTCCAACATCCTGGCGCATCGGCCCGACCCGGGCGCGCCCGCGCCATGCAGATCGGCCACAGTTCTTCGGCATTGCACCATGGGCGCGGCGGGGCGCGCTGGCGCCGGTCCGGAGCTTGTGTTAGCTCCGTCGATCGGTGCGGGGGCGCGTCCGGACGGTCGGCGGAGACGATGCAGGTGATGAGACGGGCGATCTTGCGGGCCTGGACGGCCACGAGGACGCTGCTGGTGCCCCCGGCGCTGGCCGGCTGCGTCCTGCTGCTGGCGGCATCGGCCCCGGCGCTGGCCCAGGACGCGACCGACCAGGATCCGCTCGAGGAGATCAACCGCGCGGTCTACGATTTCAACCGCGTCCTCGACGGCCTGCTGCTGAAGCCGGCGGCGATGATCTATCGCGGCCTGCTGCCGGAGGAGGTGCGCGACGGCGTCCGCAACGTCCTCGACAACCTGCAGGGCCCGGTGATCCTCGCCAACGACCTGATGCAGGGCGAGATCGAGCGCGCCCAGGTGACGGCCGAGCGCTTCGCCATCAACACCACGGTCGGCGTGCTCGGCATCTTCGACGCCGCCAAGGGCTACGGCCGCTACCGCCACCAGGAGGATTTCGGCCAGACGCTGGGCACCTGGGGCATCGGCGACGCGCCCTATCTGATCCTGCCGGTGCTCGGACCTTCGAACCCGCGCGACCTGACCGGCCTCCTCGTCGATTCGTTCGTGATCGATCCCTGGGGCCACATTGCCCGCGCCAACGACGCCGACTGGTTCAGCTACACCCGCCTCGGGCTCAACATCGTCGACACGCGCTCGCGGACCATCGAGGCCCTGGACGACATCGAGCGGAACCAGATCGACCCCTACTCGTTCATCCGGACGACGTGGCGCCAGCGCCGCGCCAACGACGTCCGGAATGGACGGCCCGCGCCCCAGCACTGACCCGTCGGACCCGACCCAAAGCCAGGAGCGCCGCCCCCATGCTCCCTCGTCCCCTGTCCCGAATCCTCCTCGTCGTCGCCGCGCTGATGGCGCTCCCCGCCGTCCCGCCGGCCGTCGCCCAGACCCCGAAGTTGCTGGTCGAACAGCTCGGCGACAAGGCGATCCGCCAGCTCACCGGCAGCGTCACCCGTCCGGAGCGGGAGGCCCGCTTCCAGAACCTCCTGTCCGCCGGCTTCGACATCAAGGCCATCGGCCGCTTCACGCTCGGCCGCTACTGGAA